>JAFGOM010000034.1 GCA_016926505.1 Methanospirillaceae archaeon | reverse complement strand
GGCACATCTGACAGTTGATATCGGGGGAAGACCAGGGTTTGACTGTGGGGGATTCTGCTCGTACTGTTACTTTAAAAACGTCAAAGAGACCGAACCCTTTGGATGCCGGTACTGTCTTCCCTTCACCAAGGGGTGCGACTACTGCACAAGTAGCATCCGCGAGGGGTACAGCAGGTTTCGCTCCTTGCAGGAGGTCTCCCAGGAGACGCTTGCAAACCTGCAGCTGGTCTCGGGATCACTTGACCGGGTGACCATCAGTGGCGGTGGTGACCCCTCCTGTTACCCTGACTTCGTGGATCTCATCGAACTGCTCGCACATCTTGAAGCCCCGCTTCACATCGGGTACACCTCGGGAAAAGGATTCTCTGACCCCAATATCGCTGACTTCCTCATCAATCATAATATGGCAGAAGTCTCTTTTACCGTCTTCTCTCACCGACCGGAGTTGCGGGCGAGATATATGCATGATCCCTCGCCCGAGGTCTCACTCGAGGTATTCCGGCGGCTTGCGAAGGCAATTGACCTCTATGCAGCCATCATCGTTCTCCCGGGCATCAACGACGGCGATGAACTCATAAAGACTGCAAAGTGGATAGAATCCTGCGGGTCAAAGGGCATCATTCTCATGCGGTTTGCAAACACAAAAGAACAGGGCCTTATCCTTAACAACAGCCCGATAATAAAAGACCAGCGGATACACACAATCGAAGAGTTCAGAGATCTCGTCACCGCCGTAAAGAAAGCCTGCACCATCAGGGTATCAGGCACACCGCTGTATGATGCCGACCTTTTCTCCCCGTTTCTTCTCCTGCAGGAACAAGACCTCCTCTCCCGTCTCCCAAGGATTACCAGAAAAGCATCGGTTGTCACCGGGAGTATCGCAGCACCCTACATCTCCCGGATCGTAGACAAATGCGGTCCCGGATACGCTTCAGTCATCCCGGTCAGAAAAGAGATTGCCGATCTCATCACCATAGACGATCTCAAAGATCTTGACCTCTCCATCGTAAACGAGACGGTCATCATCCCGGGTCGTGCCTTAATCCATGAGCGGGAAGCAACCGATATCTTATCAGGAGATGGGATACAAAGGACGATTGTCAGGGGACCGGATATGCTCACAGCAGATGGGGAGACCTCCATGGGAATGACAGAAGGAGAAGTCCTTGCCTTGGAGCTGGAAGGGTTTAGAGCTCTCATCGGAATAATAAACCAGTACGGTACCGGATGACCATCAGGTTTATCACAGAACGGACATCACGTATAGTAGCACTGTAACAGGTGCTGACAGAAGTAAATCCGACGTGGCAGTTGTCACTGCCTGGATGAAATTCAGGCTTTGGGATTACCAGGGTCAGTATAAACAGGAATACCTGTGGCTATTTTCCCGTATGGATAATTCTTCTGGAAACAAAAACAGGAGGTAGTTTGTATGGCACGAATGCATGCACGCCGCAGAGGTGTTTCAGGATCGGTACGTCCGTACCGGACAAAAGCACCCGCGTGGTCCAATACCGATAAAGAACAGATCGAGACTCTTATCATCGACTTAAAGAAACAGGGTGTATCAAACGCCCAGATAGGTATCATTCTTCGGGACAAGCACGCCGTTCCCAGTGTGAAACTCGCAACCGGAAAGTCAATCGGCCAGATTGTTGAGGAGAACGGAATCGTTACCGAGATCCCGGAAGACCTGCGCAACCTCATCATAAAGGCTCTCGGGATGCGTAAGCATCTCTCGATAAACAAGCGGGATCTCCACAACAAACGCCAGTTAATGCTTACGGAATCAAAGGTACGGCGACTGGTCAGGTACTACGTAAAGACCGGGAAACTCTCGAAAGACTGGGTGTACAAACCCGAAACTGCAGAAATATTACTGTCACGATAACCATCCATGTCCATTGAGGAAGTCTGCAGTGATCTCGCTGAGGAACTTGTCAGGCATGACTACTGTGAGATATGGTGTCATCATGATGCAGATGGCATCGCTGCAGGCGCGATCATGGGTCTCTCCCTTTTCAGGGCAAAAAAGCGTTTTCGTATCAGGGTAACCGACCATGTACCGGTGGATACGCTGACAGAGGGGCATCCAACCCTGCTCTGTGATCTTGGATCTGCCGTCCGGGATCTCCCGGAAGATACCATGGTCGTTGACCACCACATCCCCCGCTTCTCAGGTCCCTTTCATGCCAACCCGCGCTTTGCCGGCATTGACGGGGACAGAGAGTTATCAGCGGCAGGAACTGCATATATCGTGGCACAGCAGATCGGTGATAACCGGGACCTTGCAGGACTCGTCATGGCAGGTATCCTTGGTGACGGACAGCAACTGGCCGGGAAGAACCGTGAGATCTACAGTGAAGCGATAGGAAACGGGATCATCGATATAAAGCCCGGGATCCGTCTCGCAGGGAGGGACTACCATGAAAAGATGCTCCTTGCTGCGGAACCGTTTCTCCCGGGAATATCAGGGAAGGAAGAAGAAGTGAGTCGGCTTATTGATCTCTGTCAGAACCAGGAAATCATGCAGACTGATGAAGAACTGCTCAACTCATTTATTATCCTTTCCGCTGCATCGGTTGCTCCTGCCGAGGTACTGCTTACCATCTATGGTGACACATACCGGATCGACCGTGAAGTCTGTAACGATGCCCATACCCTGACTATGCTCATTGATTCCTGTGGTAAAACCGGGAACGGAAGCCTCGCTGTTGCAACCTGCATGAGAAGTTATCACGAGACGCAGAAAGGCTGGGAATACGCAAAAAAACATCGTCTTGCATTATTAAGTGAGATGTATCGTTTTGGCGGGAATGCCCCTGACAATGATATCATCTGCTTTGAGGCAGGAGAGCGTGACCAGGTCAGTGATCTTGCCGATTGTATCGTGAGAACCTATCGCCCGCAGACACCGGTCCTTGTGTATCACAAGGATGATACCGGGACTGCATATGTCTCTATGCGATGCCCTGAGAAGATGACCACCCGGTGTGGTGAGATCCTCCATGAGGTTGCAGGACAGTGCGGAGGATTCGGAGGAGGTCATGATAAGAGAGGCGGTGCAACCATTGCAGCAGGCCAGATTGATGCCTTCCTTCATGGAATCAGGGAGACGTGTGCCGTATGATACAGATCAGGGGAACCATCATCACCACACACGAAAACCCGGAATGCGTAGCAGCCGCGGTATCGGTCGATAACCTCCCCTCTATGGTAACATCAGCAGAGAACGGATGTGTAAAGACCGCGATAACGAGCAGCAAAATCCGGTCCATGATCGCCTCAGTAGATGACTATCTGGTTAACCTGGCACTTGCAGAGGAATTATGCAGATAAAACTACACCTTGTTGCAGATCTTGTATTAAGCAGCGATATCACAAAAGAAGCTGAAGAGATCCTGCAGCAGGTAGTAACAGAATCAAACACACAACACTTTCTCCGTGGTGTTCCAAAAGATGCGGATCCAAAAGAAGTAGGCAGGATCACCGACTGGAATGTATCCGGAAAAGTACTCAACGTGACATGTGAGAGCGGGAGCTATACCCGGGTACATGATGCACTGTTCCGGTTTCGAAAACAGATTGCAGCGCAGTTGGGCAGACAACGCATTGGTGTGAGGTCAATCGAGATATCTTCCTTTCTTCTCACTCTTTCAGGGGAGGACTGCTCTTTACTGAAGATCCCGAAGCTTCCCTTCCTGCAGGTTTTGTCCGCAGATACTGATGAAATGGTTTTATCCCTGGATATCAGTGCAACTGACTGTGAGAACAAGGTCCCTGACCGGGTCATCAGGCTTATCGAGGAGAAGAACGCTCAGGATGCCTACGGTGGCAAGACAGAACACTGGGAACTTATCTTTGAGAGCGAAACAAAAAAGAAGTATTCTACCCTTGACCCGACCGCTGAGATGGTGAAGCGGAAGTGGATAAAACACGGAATCTCCCGTGGTCAGTGGTGCCATGGTCCCCAGTCTGTCAGGCTGTTCCGTGCCTTTGAGCAGATTGTACTGACCGAGATCATACGTCCCCTGAAATTCTCAGAGATGATCTTTCCCAAGGTCGTTCCCTGGGATGTCTGGAAACGATCCGGGCATTGTAAAGGGGTTTATCCTGAGATCTATTACGTCAGCACCCCTAAAAGCAGGGATCCCGAGTACTGGGAAGAAGTAATCGACTACTACAAGGTGACCGGCCAGGTTCCGATAGAGATGATACGTGAGCGAATCGATGGTCCTATCGGAGGGATGTGTTATGCACAGTGCCCCCCGTTCTGGCCGTTTCTCCAGGGTGAGACACTTGCAAATGACTGCCTCCCCATCCGTGTCTTTGACCGGAGCGGAACCAGTCACCGGTATGAGAGTGGCGGTATCCATGGCATTGAGCGGGTTGACGAGTTCCATAGGATAGAGATCCTCTGGTTGGGAACCGTAGAACAGACAATAAAGACTGCAGACCTGCTTGCAGAAGCGTATCATCACGTATTTGAGGATCTGCTGGAACTGGAGTGGCGTGCAGCACGGGTAACCCCGTGGTTCATGGCCCAGGAAGGAATGGTCGGGACGGCAGAGACAAACGGAAAGGGTGGGAACCGTATCGGAACGACCGATTATGAAGCCCTGCTGCCGTACAATGATACATGGCTTGAGTTCCAGAATGTCTCTATCAATGCTGACAAATATCCGAAAGGGTTTAATGTAAAGATACAGAGCGGGGAGGAATGCTGGTCCGGGTGTTCAGGAATCGGACTCGAACGCTGGACAGCCTCATTCCTCGCACAGAAAGGACTTGATTATGAGAACTGGCCGGAACCGGTACAGAAGCTGGCCGGAGAACCGGTAGATGTAATAAAAACATTATGAGGTGAATTATGGCAAGAAAAAAACAGAGTGGACGTAGAGTAGAAGGCTGGAAGACCAAGAGCTGGTTTAAGGTGTACACTCCTGATAATATCGGGAAGGTCTACCTGGGTGATACCATTGCAAATGATCCCGAGAAGCTGATTGGACGGGTCATGAACACGACACTTGCAGAGATTGCAAACGACTATGCAAAGCAGCATATCAAGATGCGTTTTTCGATAACCCGGGTGGCAGGAGATTCTGCATATACTGAGTTTATCGGTCACGAAGTGACAAGGGATTACCTGCGGTCACTGATTAAACGCAGAACCTCCCGGATCGATGCACATGTTCCGTTCACGACCAAAGACGGGTATAAAGTACGGCTGGCACTCACCTGTTACACACTCACGAGGGCGAACGAGAGTCAGCAGCACCAGATCCGCAAAGTCATGACTGATGAGATACTCAAGGTAGGAACAGAAGGGGATCTCAACCTCCTTGTGAATGGAATCATATCAGGAGAGATCTCAAAAGAGATCTTTAAGCAGGTAAAAACTCTCTTCCCGGTACGAAGGGTAGAGATCATCAAGTCAAAGGTAGAACTCCCGACTCCTCATGCCTAATCTTTTTTTCGTTCATATTCGGATACAGGATACCGGCTGATTCATATCGGTCGGTTTATGTTCCCTGCAGTTCCAACGATGAGAGATGGAACATGAGGATTCTTTCATGGATGCTGCACACCTTCTGGAACTTTCATCAGTCAGGTTTATTGAACCCCAGTATGCAGATCTCCCGGATCCCGGGATGAATGATCTGCTATTGCATCACGTTTCCGATAATACAAAGATCCTGATTGATAACGAGGATAATCTGCTCGCAGTAGCCTTTGAGACCGACGATGGATGGGTTGCAGGATCATTTCATCTGCGAAATCCCTCAGTTGAGATTATTGAGGAGCTCGAGAATACACAGGCAGAGATGTACGAAGAGGATCGCACCGTCTGGGAGGCAGCAGTGCGATCCTATTATGCACACCAGATAATGGGTACCGTCTCTCCCGGCATGGAAGAGATGAATCCTGATCGTGTCCCGCTCGTCCGGGACCTGATAGTTACGCACCTTGGTGATATCAGCGGCAGCGAAGTACTGGACTGTTGTTGTGGTTCCGGTATTGGATCGCGTGTCCTCCGTGAACTGGGAGCAATACCGCTTGCATATGACAACGATCCGGAACTTTTATCCCGGGGGTTGTGCACGGGTCGCCTCCTGCCTTCCCGGGTTCTCTGGATTGACGGGACACAAATCTCCCGGTATCTCTCTCATTACCCGGCCGCAATCGGGCTCATGCTCGGAGAATTAAATACGCTCAACGAGCATATCTGGCAGGCTGTTGTTGCCGGGATCCTGCAGCATGCCGATCGATCCCTGCTCACGGTCGGACTGGAGAAAGAGACAGCATTTATTATCGATGCAGCAGGATCAGCAGGAAAACGGTGCCAGATTCTTGAGAATACCCGTGATCCGATTTATGACCGCTGGATCTGTATCATCACCGGTTGATACTATCCAAAACGATTATCAGGGATCGGCACGATAAACCCTTTGCTGGAACCGGGGGGTAGTACCAGACTACCTCTTCTCACGTATAGAGGAAATGGATCTGACGGGTCATGAAATTCAGAACAAAAGCACTTATCACCTTTTTTGTTATCATTGCCGTCATCTTTACAGTGGTTACCTATGTCTCCTTTCTCACTTCTTCTTCCAATGTACAACAGTTGGAGAAGGATTACATAATATCACAGATGGAAAGGGGATTTGTCCTTATTGAGGCGATAAAGAACCAGTACACAGCAACCGTCAGGGACTGGGGGTGTTGGGATGCGACATATACGTATATGACATCACACGATCCGACATATCGTGAGCAGTATAATGACCAGAATGTAAATACTGCTGCTTTTGATATTATCGGGGTAGACCAGTTTATCATGCTTGATACTGATAAAAATCCGGTCAATATCTACACCTCTGAAGCTGCAAAGCCGCTTACCGGGCATATACCTTCGATAATAGAGTTAAGCAGGTTCTTTTCTGCTGAGCAAGCCACCCGGGATCTCCTGTATGCACGGTCATGGATATCTATCCTAAATAATACGCCGGTACTCTTTGCAGAAACGAATATTATCAGGAGTGATCAGACCGGGCCGGCTGCAGGGACTCTTATCATAAGCCACATTATCAATGAGGGAGACCTCCAATATCTCACTGACATCCTTGATGCAGAGGTTATCTTTTCTGATGTTCATCCCGATATCCCACAATCCACTCCCGGCTCCTACTCATTAGAGAGAGAATCCACACAACAGATTATTACTGTCATCCCGCTGTCAAATGAGAAGATCCATGCAGATACCCGCCTTTCTTCAGAGACACCGGAAGATTCAGTCATCTTATCCCTGATTCTGAACCGGGATATTCTGGCTACCGGTAGCAGGATCTGGCTTCAAAATCTCTCATCTCTTCTCTTCTCAGGTTTTTTTATCATCCTTTTGTCGGTAATTGCGTTTGACAAATTCTTTCTCTCCCGTATGGCCCTCCTCTATAACCGGGTTTTAGAGTTGCAGCAAAACCCTGATATGGATCCAGATTCCCTTCTGATTCATGGTGATGATGAGATAACACAATTATCTGCCGCACTCTCGTCCCTCGTTTTCCGCCTGACAGAGAAGACACGACAGGTCTCTGTCAGCGAGAAGCGGTTCTCAGAGATGACAAATCTCCTGCCGATACCAGTCTTTGAGACTGATGAAAAGAGAATACTGACCTTTGCAAACTCTGCATTCCGGGAATTCTTTGAACGTGATGAAATACCTCCCCTCTCCCTGAATCTCACTGAAATATTATCAGATAGCGAAGATGACGATCACGTACAGAATTCTTTCTGTACCTGCCTTGATGCATGTGTGGGATGGTCTGGTGAGCTGCATGCACAGAAACGCTCAGGTACAGTCGTCCCGGTTATTGTGACCTGTTCCCCGATCTATAACGATGCATCAGAATGTACCGGGAACCGGGGAGCCATCATCGATATCAGCTCCTTAAAAGAGAAAGAAGAGGAGATCCGGGTAAGTGAACAGAAATACCGCAACCTTGCAGAACTCCTTCCGGTGGCAGTCTTTGAGACTGACGCAGACGGAACCATCACGTTTGTTAATACCGCCACCCTTGAGTTATCAGGATACCGGGTTTTTGAGATAACCGGCCGGATGACCCTTGATGCCCTGTTAGAGACAAAACATCTGAAAGGAAACAAAACAGGACTCGAATATCTTCTCTATCCCGGAATTTATGAAAAAGAATGTCTGTTCAGGACCCGTGAAAACATCCTTATACCGGTTATTCTGCACAGTGATGACCAGATCCCTGGTGATCCTGCCTCGGGAAAACGTGGTGTCATTGTTGATATTTCAGCCATAAAACAGGCTCAGAAAGCAGTTTTAGAATCTGAAAAACGGTTCCGTGAAATGGCTGAACTTCTTCCGGTTGTTGTGTTTGAGACTGATAGTAATGCGATGCTCACCTTTGTGAATCCTGCAGCGATTCATACGTTCCAGTACACAAGGGATGAATTTAACCGTGGAATAAACGTCTTTGACCTGTTCAGTCCTGATTACATACCGAATGCGCTTGAGTACTTCTCTCAAACCCCCTCCCTGACGAATGACCGGCATAAAGAGTACATGATGGCACGAAAGGACGGGAGTACATTTCCTGCCATCATTATCAGTACACCCCTGTCTGGTGAGAACGATGAAGCCGGGAAGCGTGGTGTCATTGTTGATATATCTGATCTCAAGGAGGCAGAAAGTGCACTGGCAGAGAGTGAGGAACGATTAAACCTCGCGGTTACAGCAGCGAATATGGGGATCTGGGACTACGATGTCCTGACCGAACAAACTACTGTTAATGAACAGTTTGCTGACCTTATCGGGTATGATCTCGCTGATTTTTATGCAAAGCACCAGACCCTTCTCTCTATAATCCATCCTGAAGACCGGGCTCTGACTCTCTCCCTGATATCCCGTTGCATTACCGGTGATTCAGAAAAGTTCACACAAGAGTGCCGCATGATGAAGAGTGATGGTACAATCATCTGGACGTTTAACATCGGAAAGATTACAAAATGGGAAGACGGGATAATCCCTATGAACATGAGTGGAATCACGATGGATATCACCGGGAATCATCACGTCCGTGCAGCCCTTATCGAGACGAACCGTAAGTTAAACCTTCTCTCAAGCATGACGAGACATGATATCACGAACAATCTTGCCGGTATCTTTCTCACGCTCGAACTTTTCTCAAGACGGGTTTCTCATGATCCTGATGCTTCAGAACTGGTCCGGCTCCTTATCGAGGAGGTAGAAAAAGTCAACAGCCAGATTGCGTTCACAAAAGATTACGAAGATTTGGGAACGAAAGAACCGGTCTGGGTTCCGGTCTCTGATCTTATCCAGGGCGCAGTTGCAAACCTGCCTGAAAAACCGGTAAAATATATTAATAGGACCGGTTCCCTTGAAATCTTTGCAGATCCCCTGATAGGACGTGTTTTTTACAATCTCCTTGAAAATGCACTCAGGCATGGAGGAGAGGGATTATCAACCATCTGTGTTGACTATCTCTCTATGGGTGATGACCTGGTATTATGTTTTAAAAATGATGGAGAACCTGTTCCGGAGCATGAGCGGGATATCATCTTTCAGAGAGGAATCGGGAAAAATACCGGTCTGGGTCTGTTCCTGGTCAGGGAGATCCTGACGATCACGGGAATGACGATCTCGGTATCACAGAAGGCTTCCTGGAATGTTATCTTTGAGATCCGAATTCCGCATGGGAAATACCGGATACCGGGAGATGAATGACACGTGGTATCCTGAGATCCAAAGAGAACAGAAAATAGAAATGAGAGCCGGAATATTACCCCTCAAATTCTATTAAAAGACCGGTCCGCTGGTTATCCATTCCATTTATCGGTCTAACCATAATATGCATCGTTACAAAAGAGCCATCAGGGAGAGATACTCCCATCTCCTCCCGTGCATTCATGAGATTATGAAAGAGGAGTGAGACATCAGAGTCAGATCCGGTATCTTCCCGGGGTTTTTGCGGATGTAAGGAGATACATTCATTGATTGGTTTTAAGATGGACAATTGTCTTACCAGGCAGAACACCTGTTCAGCAGCCGGATTCATATACACGATCCTGCCCCTGTTGTCGGTAATAAATATGCTCGAATCTGCCTTTTTTATCTTTTCTGCCTTCTTTCTCAACTCTAAGGCATCCAGATCCATTCCACGCAGTATCTTGTGATGGTTTCTGCAGACGATCTCGATGTTGGTAAAGAGATCAACAGATTTAAACGGTTTTTTCAGGAATGTTGCAGGGTTTACCGATTCTGCTTTTCTTACGGTCTCCTCATCATCATGAGAGGTGAGGAAGATGACCGGAATATGCAGGAAGGCATCAATAAACCTCGTTCCCATGATACCATCCATCTTTCCCTGGAGTTGGATATCCATGAGCACAATATCAGGATACCCTTCAATTGCCTCAGCAATGGCATCTTCTCCGGTCTCAACGATCCCAATGACCTCATATCCTTCCTCCTGAAGTAAAGAGTTTAAAACCTGTGAGATTATCCTGTCATCCTCAACGATGAGAACCCGTCCCTGAACTGTCTTCTCTGTCTTCATAGGATCCGATCCGGCAGAATGCCAATTTTGTATCGATACATATTATCTGCAGAGTAATAAGTGTATTGAAAAACCATACCTGCACGGAGCCCGGGTTTTTATCGCAGGTCTTTTCAGATTTCAAAAATTCTCTGCAGTCTCACCGGGATGCTATCGGCAGCGATGGGAAAAAAATTTCAGCTATCTCAATCATCCCACCCACGAAAGACAGAATCTGTCTCACATTTGAGAAAAAAGGGGTTAGGATGGATGGGTATGGGGGAGGGATTAAGAGAGGGTTTTACTCATCACGTATGACCTCGCCTGTACGGATCCGAACTGATTCCTCAACCGGGAGGATAAAGATACGGCCGTCTCCTATCTTTCCGGTGACAGCAGCAGCGATGATGGCGTCTATCACTTTCTGTTTTTCACTGTTCTTTACAATGATATTTACCTCCATCTTTGGAATGGAATCTACCTGGATGGTTCCTCCCCTGTACTGAAGCGCGATCCCTTTCTGTTCTCCCCTGCCCTGGACCTCATAAATGGTCATCCCATAGATCCCTATCTCTTCAAGTCCCTTTTTTACTGAATCAAGGCGTTCCGGCTTGATAATTGCTTTTATTAATTTCATCTGTTCACCCTTTGTTATACCCGTTCTCCATGAGCTGCGATATCGAGCCCGAGATACTCTTCATCTTCGCAAACCCGGAGACCCATCACCATATTGATCACCTTTGCAATGGCATACGTCACAACAAACGCATAGATGACAACCACTATTGCATCTCCTGCATTTATCAGGAACTGGTTTACATTTCCATAGATAAGGCCCGAATAGTTACCTCCGGTAATAAGCGGGCTACAGAATATACCGGTTGCTATTGCTCCCCACAATCCGCCCATTCCATGAATGGCCCAGGCATCAAGACTCTCATCCAGTCCTTTTGTGAGTCTCCATAAGAGACACCGATAACAGAGCAGTCCGGCAACGATTCCGATGATAAGTGATGCCCAGACATCTACGAATCCTGCAGCAGGGGTTATCGCAACCAGCCCTGCAATGGCTCCTGATACCATACCAACGGCACTTGGCTTTCCATGGATTGAACTTGCAAGAAGCCATGATAATGCACCGGCAGCAGCCGCAGTGTTGGTTACCATGAGTGCACTTGAGGCAATCCCGTCAGCGGCAAGAGCGGATCCGGCATTAAAACCAAACCACCCGAACCAGAGCAGACCGGCACCGAGCAGTGTCATCGGAATGTTATGCGGAGCCATGTTTATCTCTTTGAATCCGGCACGTTTCCCGATTACAAGGGCGATAGCAAGTGCCCCAAACCCGGAACTGATGTGAACAACGGTGCCCCCGGCAAAATCAAGTGCTCCCAGCTGTGCTGCCCAGCCGCCACCCCAGGCCCAGTGTGCCAGAACATCGTAGACAAGGGTAGTCCAGATAAGCCCGAATACCACGAATGAGGCCAGTTTCATCCTCTCTGCGACACCTGATGTCAGGATTGCAAGCGTAAGACCGGCAAAGACAAGCTGGAATGCTGCAAAGAGGATATCAGGAATACCTTCCCCGTCCATTCCGACACCAGTAAGACCGAGATACTCTGTACCCCCGATAAATCCACTGATATCTGTTCCAAATGCCAGGGAGTACCCGCATATAACCCATTGCATACTGACAATGGCATATGCCAGGAATGCGAGTGCTATCATGTTGATAACGTTCTTTCTCCTGACAAGACCGCCATAGAACAACCCTACACCTGGTGTCATGAGCATGACCAGACAGGTGGAGGTTAAAATCCATGCTGTTGTACCTGTATCAAGAACCATTGTAATTCCTTCTCAATTGTGTTGATAACCGGATGGATACTCCTTTGAGTATACCTATTCGATAATCTCATGTTTCTTTTATTTATACACACAGTCTCTGTGTGTACATAGGAAGTAAGCTTCCTCCATATATAATACTTACTAAATTATTTATAAAAAAGGTGGTAGAATAATACTTCCTGCTTTCGTTTCAATCCGGAAAAACCACCTGATACTCTCTGGTATTGAAAATGTGGGAGAATCCGGTCAGCAAAAGCGACCCCGTTGCATGAACTGGTCGCATGAAGAGGCTTCTGAAAAATTAGAACCGGGTTGCCGGTTTTTAGGAAGGAGTCGCAGGGATCCCGCAGGTAATGCTGGTTAGCAATCAAGAAAGAGATTTATGTCCCGGTATCGTTATCTTCTTGTTCGATCCCTCTTCTTTATGTTATCGTGCTGCTTTGATGGGTTTTTTCCTTTCTTCTCACCCTGCAGTTTATCTGATTCCCGTTCCATCTGACCGGAAGAGACGGTACAGTCAAGCCTTGCGACAATATCGAGGGGATCATCGATTTCCCGGATCAAACGCCGGATCTCCTGAAGTCTCTCGATTCCGATGAAATGATGTGCCATAATTTTTGCCATCTCGGTCATGAGGATTCGATCCTTTTGTTTCTGGATAAGGCAATTTGCGAAGAGCAGATCAGAGACCGGCTCGGCAGTACCGACCAGGGTATCTTCTATCTTCGTCAAATCCGGAAGGAATCCATCACAAACCACAGCATTGGCGGCAAAGAGTTCAGAGCTCTGCTCCAGGTCATACACCGGTGCAACTTCATTCATTACCCCTTTGAGAATTCCTATGGCAACTTCTTCTTCTGTCATCCGCGATTCACGCGAGTACGAACCTCCTGGTTCAGCAAGAATAACCACCTTTCCCAGATCATGGTAATCAGGGCGCCCCGCCCTCCCGGACATCTGGCAGAACTCCTGCACGGTAAGCCAGGATATTCCCATGGCAAGTGAATCAAAGATGACCGCTGAGGCCGGAAAGTCAACACCTGCAGCCAGGGCTGCAGTGGTAATAACTGCCCGAAGTTCCCCTCTGCTGAACATATCCTCGATAATTCTGCGCTCATCATGGGTAAGCCCTCCGTGATACGCAGCGACCCGGTCCCCTACTTTATCAGCAATGATATGACATCTGGCCCGGGAATTTGTAAAGACAATTGATTGTCCGTGATATCCCCGGGAAGAGACCTGGTTGTACTCCTCCTCAATATATCGTTTAATGACAGGGATCTTCTGCTGTCTCTGGAGAAACAAAAGATACCGCTCAAGCGGGACCGGTCGTTCACTATAGGTTACCAGCTGGCACTGCAGTTTTCTGGCAAGGAGGTTGGGGAGTCCTATCGTTGCACTGAGATAGAGATACTGTGCCTTTGGTGCAAGATATTTCAGCCGTGATATGAGGCCGTCAACCCGGTGTCCCCTTTCAGGATCCTCAAGCATCTGCACTTCATCGATAATGACGGTCGATACCAGGGGTAGTTTTTCTCCCCTCCGAAGCAGATTATCGATACCCTCGTAGGTAGCAACGATAATTCCTGCATTCCTGTTTTTATTCACCTGTAAGGGGCGTGAACCGGTAATAATTCTGCTACGGCCGATTATTTGGGATACCTCAACAATCTTCCCGTACCGCTGAAAGAACCTATCATACTTCTGATTCGCTAAAGCAACGAGCGGAACAAGAAAAAGAACCTGGCCCCGCCCTTCGAGATAGTTCTTTAAGCCTGCCATCTCTCCGATAAACGTCTTTCCACTGGCAGTAGCAGATACAATAAGGAGGTCTTTTCCATACAGCAGTCCCCCTTCGTATGCCAGCTGCTGGACCGGCATCAGTGATTGTACTCCGGATGCTGCAACAAACTCATATGGAAGCGGAAGCTCGCAGAGAGGTGTTGTTGCAATAACAGGATGGGCTTCTATCCGATCATATAATGTCCCTGCCTGTTTTGCACTATCAGGTTCACAGGAGGCAAGAACACGATCCACATCCCGGTACTGGAGCAGAAGTTCGTCCAGGTGAGTAAGAGCCCCCCTCCCGATACGTCCCATGTGAGCCATCTCACGCCTGATCTCCTTTTTTGCACAGGAGATACAGATCTTTTCCTTATTCTTCCCGCAGGTAACTGCAGTATCAGAAGAGAGTTCGGTTACCTGGTCATCCATCAGGCAGAACCGGCAGATCGTGATATATGAGAACGGGATCTGGAGATCGTGCAGGAACGACTCAAGCGGTTCGTCTGCGGTGGTAAGGGATACTTCTGATCGGCGCAGATGCATAACCAGTTCCTTTGTCGGGGCATGTTTGTAGTTCTTTACCCGCCGCGTCTGGTACCGGAACTCTTCCGGACGGTACCCTTTGATCGTTTTTTTTATCTCGATATACCCGGTTACCCTGACACGCCGATCATCATAAAAAAGAATCCGGTACTGCTTTTTTTGCGGCGCAATCACTGCCTTCATGCAGTTACCAGGTCATGGATCTCGTAGGTCAGCCGTGCCTGTTCAAGCCGTTTTAAAAAATCAGTAAATGAATCGTCGACAATCAGGATTGCACACTCAATCCCGTGAAATGCTGCCTGTATGACCCCTTCACATGAGCCAAAAAAGATGTCAGGTTCCCGTCCGATTGCTTTCAACGCGATGACTGCCTCGATACCAGAGGCTGCAACGAGTTCAGCAGATGCAAGAACTTCTTTGAGCAGTTCACTCTTTACGCACCGGGATCCTCCCCGCTGGACCCGGGGTATCTTGCAGACATGGATCATTCCTTCGTGGTGGTCAATAATCCCGTCAAGATTGGTGATACCCACATCTTCGCCTTCCTTTGCGGTATTCATCACAATACCGCTGGCACTCTGGGGTGTTTTCCCGGCATACAGGCGCCCGCCTTTCATAAATACACCCACTCTTTCATCCTTCTCAAGCGGTTGTGATGCAATCGCGGTCCATACCGTGACCTGCTGAATGATATCTCTCCTTACGTGCCTTGCAAACGACTCAAGAGCCTCGGCATGATGCAGTAACCACTCGACACCTTCCCTTGTTACTTCGTAGCGTCCCCGCCCCTGGGCACTGACCATGCCTTCGTCTACCAGTTCACGGATGTACTCTGAGATAGCCTGCGGGGTGACCCCGAGAATGGCTGCTACCTCCTGCTGCCTGATCGCAGGCTGATGCTCTGCTATCTCAACGAGTATCTGGAAACGGGAAACATCACGTTTACTTCGCAGTATCGTAGCATTCGGATCATCGCTATGTCTTTTCAAGACTCACCAGTCCCTGTCCTTTCACATCCATGTGTGGAATCCGTTTTGCAATCCCCTTGATATACGAAGGTGATACCGAGAACCGCCTGGCAATATCATTGATTGATGAGTTACCTCTCATAACCTCCTCCTCAACATGTTCTGCCTGCTGCCTGAGTTCTTCGTCGTTTGAGATTGCAATATAGAGGAGATCTGCAAGATCAGAGAAGTTACACTGAAAATTAGCTCTGAATTTACTGTATGATGCATGATACTCTTTATCTGGTTTCTCTCCCGGTTTTGGCATTCGCCATTTCTCTTCGATAAGGTTACCTTTCTTTAAAATGAGCAGACAGTCTTTTACAATATCTTCATGAAATTGCTCTGATAATTCCTGCTTTGTCAGCCAATCCTTATTAAGCAGGTCAAAAATCTTCCTGTATTGGTCAGTATTAAAGATGACAAAGAGAGGAACCAGTTCCACGGGATCATTCACTATTCTGATATGGCCCGTCAATACAAACCCTATTATTATAACGCTATGTAATTCAATAAAGGTTTGTAGATTTTTTGATGCAAAAACAGGGAACAATTTTTATCAGGGGAGTTGTACAGGGGGTTGGTTTCCGTCCCTTTGTCTATCGTACCGCAGTATCACTGGGAATCAGGGGATGGGTGAGTAACCAGGGGAGCGAGGTACTAATCAGGGCAGCGGGGGAGCATTTTTCTGAGTTTGTAACTGCCCTTCGGACCGGACCGCCCCTTGCAGTCATAGACGCGGTAGAGGTGTACCCTGACACCGATCCGCTTCCGGAAGGTTTCTTTATACAGAGCAGCACTACCGGTGCATATACCGGGTGCATCCCTCCTGATATCGCAACCTGCGATGCATGTATCCATGATATCTTTGACCGGGAGAGCAGATATTTCGGATACTTTGCGACGTCATGTGTCAATTGCGGACCCCGGTACTCTATCATCTCTGAACTTCCGTATGACCGGGTCCGGACTGCCATGGATCCCTTCTCTTTGTGCCAGGCCTGCAGGTCTGCATTTGAAAATCCTCTTGATCGCCGTCATCACGCCCAGACAATTGCCTGTCCGTTTTGTGGTCCCGGCCTCTTTCTTACCGACAATACCGGGATACCGGTAGAGAACGGCAATTCCGTGAAAAAAGCGGCAGAAATCCTTGATTCCGGAGCGATAATTGCGATACAGGGTAATGGCGGGTTTCATATCGCCTGTATTGAGCCGGTTGCAAAAGAACTTAAAAACCGTCTCGGACGGACTGAACAACCGTTTGCGGTTATGGGTACAAAAGAAGCAATCGAATCAGTTACCCTGGTATCGGACAGGGAATGGGAGATCCTGCACTCCCCTGCATCACCGATTGTCATTTTAACAAAACGGGATCCCGAATCGCTGTATGATATCAGCAACCTCCATACGATCGGATGCATGCTCCCCTATACCGGGCTGCACCATCTGCTCTTCTCGTTTCTCTCTGCAGACCTGCTGATCATGACGAGCGCCAATGCCCCGGGCTATCCGATGATAACTGACAGACAGACCGCTGCTGCAAAGATAGGAACAAAAGTTGATTATTTTCTCTTTCATAACCGTGCCATCATCAACCGGTGTGACGATTCAGTTATCAGGGACGGTCTTATTATCAGGCTCTCACGCGGGATTGCACCCCTGCGAACCGAGATCGATCTCGGGAAACAGACTATTCTCGGCACAGGCCCTGAACTCAATGCCAATGTTTCCCTGTACCGGGATGGATTCTGTATTACGTCTCCGCATGTCGGAAACGTCAGGAATCCAGCAACACTTGAGTACCTGAAAGAAACGATATCACTGCTCTCACGGCTTTTGCAAACTGATCCCGATCTGATAGCGCATGATATGCACCCCCAGTTCCTCTCGACCCGGTATGCCCAAAAATTAGCAAAGGAAAAAGATATCCGACTGGTACCGGTCCAGCACCATATGGCTCATATTGCAGCCACGTGCCAGGAACCCTGTATCGGGATAGCTATTGACGGGGTGGGGTACGGAGATGATAAAACCGTCTGGGGTGGGGAGATATTTGCAGGACAGATACCGCATTTAAAGAGGGTTGCCCACCTTGAGCCACTCCCGATGCCGGGTGGAGATGCTGCGACAGAATTTCCTGAGCGGATGCTCCTTGGGATACTCCCTGATGATCGCACTGCAGGTCTCCTGATGGCCAGGGGATGGAGTGAGGCTGATATCTCCATCATCAGGCAGCAGATCAAGAAGCAGTTCCATACCATCCAGTCCAGTTCTACCGGACGGGTTCTTGATGCAGCGTCTGCGCTTCTTGGGATATGCACCAGGCATACCTATGACGGGGAACCGGCGATGCGACTTGAGGCTGCAGCGTACGGGAGTACCCCTGAGACATGGGATCTCGAATTTTTGCAGAGCGGGAACGGATGCCGGATGCTTTCTACCCGGTCACTCATTCGCAGAGCCTTTGATGCATACTGCATCAATCCCACATCCCGAGAAGCCGGAAAGAGAATCGCTGCATCAGT
>JAFGOM010000005.1 GCA_016926505.1 Methanospirillaceae archaeon | reverse complement strand
GTATCCCTTTCATCATCGGTCTTATGATCCTTTTACCGGCACAGGTCTTTGCAACATCGGAACTCCTTCCCGCAGCACCGGGAGATACGGTAGAGGTCTTTTATGCTCTCTCTTTTCCCGGCGGCCCGGTCTTTGAATCAAACGATAACAAGACACCTTTTGTTTTTACCCTGGGTACCGGAGCCGTGATCGCCGGTTTTGATGATGCGGTCAGGGGAATGGTGCCGGGTGAGAAAAAGACCGTGATTATTCCTTTATCCCGCGGATACGGCGAGAAGAACGAAAACCTCATCAGGGAGATCCCCCTCTCTGAAGCAACCGAAATAATTACAGGGTTTAATAAAAGCAACGTCACAATATCCCTCATACCAGGGTATCCATGCCCGCTGATAGAGTACCTTCCTCCCGAGGGAAAACGGGAGCGGTATCTCTTCACCAACATCAAAAACGAGACTGTTACCCTTGATACCAACAGACCACTTGTCGGGAAAGATCTCGAGTTTACCATAACCCTGAATCGAATCGTTTCATCTGCATAGTATCGCAGAGATATTGGAATGATACCGAGGATCTATGAAAAAAATAAGGTATTTACTGAGATCCGGATGCCCGGCAGTGGAAGTCCCTTATTCCTCTTCTTTTAGGTAAAACCGCCACTTGCAGAAGGTATCCGGCGGATGGGGATCCGGCGGGGCAAAGAGACATTCCACGCAGATGCGTTCATCAATCTCACGGGCAAAGCTGGTAAACTCGGCACGGTGCATCTCTTTGCAGACATACTCAGAAAGACCCCTCCTCTGCCGTGCCACCTGGGTTGGGCATGACGGAGTCGTGATGATAACCTCGTCTTCCTGTTCATCAATGGTATAATCAACGATAAGAGCCCAGGGAAAGAGACGGAGAGCCTTTACAAATCCGGTCAGTCCCTTCTCATCAATCAAAAACCGCTCCTTTATATCCCGGGCAGCCATCGAAGCAACCCGGCCCCAGACCTTCTCGTTTATCAGTTCAGCAACCGGCTGGCCGTACTTTTCTGCGACATTGATAAACCAGAACCCGTCTACGACCCGGTAATGCCAGAGGAGAAACTCGAGATACGAGAGGATATCATCATGGTTCATCTCCCTGATTCGCTCAAGATTCATACAATCACAATCCTGTCTTTTCCTACGATACAAAAGTGTTGTACCACGATGATTGTTATGATCTTGGATCAGGTGCCTGCAGAAGGCAGTACAGGACCCATGCCTGGGTTTCTCGTACAAGAGCCCTGCATTCCATCAAAGAATACCGTTTTCAGGTTTTAGGGGATCATGATAGGGTACGACTCTTCCGGATGGAAAGAAAGGATGAATTGGACTGCAATGGCACCGATACTCATCGCTTCGGAAAAATCAGGCATCCCGGACCTCCGGAACCTTCCGGCAATGGGATAATGGTACGTGACCGGTGAAAATGCAGCAAAACCAATCCGAATACCGGTATTGAAGGTACCAGAGAGAACCAGGACAAGGACGCATGATACCGCCCGTTTCCTTTCATATTCTGCTCTTCAAGGGCTCTGGATCCGGTGCTGTTTTCCTCCTGCAGGATATTCGTTATTGAGTGCATGAGAGAAAGAAGAAAAACGTTATGGTCATAACGGGTAGATAAGACAATTTTCCTTTTCATGAGAAACATTCGATATTCAAAGAAAAGGTTTAATCGAACGATTTCCGAAATTTTCGAATCATATTTTTCTTATCGTTTTTCCATGAGGTTTTAAATATAAAAAACCCTTTGAGGCAGAGCACTAACCCGGAAAGAAGGTAATCGCACATGGTCCTGTGAAATTCTTTAAAGTCAGAGGGGTTACTTTAATGTCTCTTTGTCAGATTAGAACGAACCCTGAATTTTCATGATAAATGAAACGATAAACCGGAACGGATTGGTATAATTACTAACGGTACACATTCTAATCGAGAAATAAGAGAAACTCCTCTCTCTCCATCTTTGATTGCCTGATAATTGAAAGCAGAGTGCCAATAGTTAATTCATTATGATTCGGAACAGTAACCAGGGTTTTTCTCTCAACATGCCACATATGAATATGACTCCCTGATTGCCTTTTGATAATGAATCCTGCACGGGAAAGTGCCTTTATTACCTCATGCGATGAGAGGACGGGAAGAGTTGACACCAACAGGAACCTCTACGGTAAGAGTTTCAAAGGAACGATCCGTATCAATCACTTCAAGGAGAACCGCATAATGCTCTTGTAATCCTTTCTTCAACCGGGAAATGGCTTCCTCTTTTGTCTTCCCCTGATCTGCAACATTTGTTGCCAGGTCTATCGCAACGAACCAATCACCATCACGATAAATTTGGATAAGAGTATCCATACATATACTATATTTATTCTAACAGATAGGGTTTTTCGATAAAGGAAATGCCCTTTGTAATTATCTATTGAATTATCTCTCAAAAACCCTTTGAGGCAGAGCACTAACCCGGACAGATAAAAGCGATAATTCCAGATTTTGTTTTGGGTAAGAAATGAGACACAGAAAATATCCATCATTTCTCTGAATCGTGAATAAAAATTGGAATTTTACATCTCATTACAGAACCACTATGTGCAGAATACGTTAGACAGATGGGGATCGCCGGGACAAAGAAACACTTTATCGAGATGCGTTCATTAATCTCGTGCGCAAAAAGGGTAAATTCCGCACGGTGCGTCTCTGTACAGACGTAATCAGAAGACCCCTCCTGATCAGGGCAACTAGGAGGTTGTCCGAGAACTCTTCATTTTAAAAAACCATA
Organism: Methanospirillaceae archaeon; assembly: GCA_016926505.1. GTDB lineage: Archaea > Halobacteriota > Methanomicrobia > Methanomicrobiales > Methanospirillaceae > JAFGOM01. The sequence continues at coordinate 19,535 of JAFGOM010000005.1, read as the reverse complement.
AAAATTAAGACTCAAATAATGGTCTAAATTTGGATTACACTTCAAAATGATCACTCAAAAAATGCAACCTGCCATTCTCGGACAGCCTCCTAGTGTCGGTCATGGCAGGATCGTCATGATGACCTCTTTTTCTCATCCTTACATGTCATAATCAACGGCGAGAGCCTTGGGAAAGAGAGACAACGCCTTTAAAATCAGGTAAAGCCCTTATCAGTGAGAGAGAACCGCTCTTTTATATCCCGGGCAGTCATCGAAGCAACCCGACCCCAGACCTTCTCGTTTATCAGTTCAGCAACCGGCTGGCCGTACTCCTCTGCGAGATGAATAAACCAGAATCCATCTACGACCCGGTAATGCCAGAGGAGAGACGAGAGGTATGAGAGGATATCATCATATCCATCTTTCTGATTCGGCTCATTCATTGTTTCTCCTGATATGCGGTGCTGCATGGAGTTTGATTACAACCATCACTCTGCTCACAATAATCACGAAGTATCATCGGTATCAGGAATCGTGTTTCCCTCTCTCTGCCGGGAAGATATGGGAAAAAAACCTGCAGATAGAAAATTCGCGAGTAAAACCACAACAAAAATAGAATGATATGTTCTCTCATGCACAGAGATCCTACGATGAGTCATCAAACCCTCCATCAAATATATACCCTTCTGTTGTCTACACGTAGAGTATCATGATAACGAGGATATACAAGGAAGTCTTCTTTGAGGCTACTCACCGGTTACAGAGCTATCCGGGAAAATGTGCACGCCTCCATGGTCACCAGTGGCGGGTGGAGGTCTGGATAAAAGGGACCGTAAACAAAGATACCGGCATTCTCCTTGACTATAACTGCATTAAGGAGATAATAAACCCGTTTGATCACCAGGTCATCCTTTCTGATACCGATCCCATGGCAGATGCAATCCGGCCCTTTCACGAGGTCATTACCACACCATCAGAGCCTTCATCAGAACATATTGCCTGGATTATTGCATCCCTGATAGACAAGTACGCAGTGGGTCATGGGTCTGATGCACGGGTGGAGAAGATCCGGGTCTGGGAATCAATCGGGTGTTACGCAGAACTGGTGCCATGAATATCGTTGAGATCTTCTCTTCTATTCAAGGAGAAGGAATGCACCAGGGAAAACCATGCATCTTTGTCAGGTGTGCCGGATGTAACCTTTCCTGTTCATGGTGTGATACGGGATACGCCCGGGATCCAAAGAACGGAGAGGAGATGACCGTAGACTCTGTTTACTCACGGATACAGAGCGAACGACTGCGGTATGTCTGTATCACCGGTGGTGAACCCCTTCTGCAGATACAGGAAGTTCTTCGTCTCTGTCAGAAACTACACAGCGAAGGCTTTTTTATTGAGATTGAGACCAATGGAACGATCGATTTCAGACCCCTGCTCCCATATGCAGCGATAAACATGGATATGAAATGCCCCTCATCAGGAGAGGAGGGATCATCTAATTCAGAACTGATACCCTTCCTCAGAGAGAAAGATACCCTGACCTTTGTTGTGAGGGATGAGCAGGACTGTATATATGCAGATGCAATCCTTGCAGAGAAAAAGCCTGCCTGTGAAGTATTCTTCTCGCTTCTTGAGGGATCCTGTGGTGAGGAGATTGCCCGTTACATCTGCGATCATGCCTGCGGAGTCAGGATGCAGATACAGTTGCATAAACAGATAGGAGTCAGATAATGAAAAGAAAGGCAGTATGCCTGCTATCAGGGGGGATGGACTCGTCAACCGTAGCCTATTTTGCAAAAGAGAGCGGATACGAGATCCTGGCTCTCCACTTTTCGTATGGCCAGAAGACGGAAGAAAAAGAGCGGAACTGTGCACGAATGATAGCAGAAAGTCTTGATGCACAGGATTTTTTAGAAATTCCCCTCTCGTACTTCTCACAGATAAAGGGAAGCAGCTTAACTGACCCTGCCATGGCGGTCCCTGCACATGGTGAAGAGAACAAAGATCTCCCTACCACCTATGTCCCGTTCAGGAATGCAAACCTTCTTGCGATTGCGACGAGTTACGCCGAAGTACAGAGTGCTGATGCGATTTTTATCGGCGTCCAGGCTTCCGATTATGCAGGATATCCGGACTGCCGCCCGGCGTTTATCGAGGCATTCCAGAAGGCCATGGATCTCGGAACCGCAGATACCACGAATATCAAACTGGTTACCCCGTTTCTTTCCTTCAACAAGACCGATATACTACAAAAAGGGATGGAACTGCATGTCCCGTACGCAATGACCTGGTCCTGCTACCAGAATTCGGATCGTGCCTGCGGAATCTGCAGTTCCTGTCATTACCGGATGGAAGCATTTGCACACCTCAAAATTTCCGACCCCATCCCGTACGAGGAAAATTCATCCCGGTGATGCCGGATGAATTGTCTTTCTCATAATCATCGCAATCGGCAATACGTCAATTCAAGGGAAACATGGATCCCGGTATGAAGAAGACGATAAAAAGAGAGAGGATCCTGGCCTTTTACCACACCCTGTTGCAGCACTTCGGACATCAGCACTGGTGGCCGTCAGAGACTGACTTTGAGACCGTGCTTGGTGCAATCCTTGCCCAGAATGTCTCCTGGACCGGGGCAGACCGGGCAGTCTGCTCTCTTCGGGAAGCAGGAATGACCAATCCTGCTGCCCTTTATGCTGCAGATCATGCAGCGATAGCACCCCTCATCCGTTCTTCACGCTATTATAACCAGAAAACAGAGAAGATTATCCTCTTTATGAGGTATTTCATGATTCGGTTTGATGGGGATATGACCCGCATGGCAGATGAAGATACCAGGATACTCAGAAAAGAACTTCTTGCTCTTCGTGGATTTGGTCCGGAGACCGTCGACTCTATCCTTCTTTATGCCTGTAAAAAGCCGGTATTTGTAATCGATGCCTACACCCGGAGGATCGGCTCTCGCCGGGGCTGGTTTCCTGAAACCATCCCATACCAGGAGATGCAGGAGTATTTTACCGCTCTTCTCCCCAAAGACACGGAACTGTATAACGATCTGCATGCCCAGATCGTCGCACTGGGCAGTACCATCTGCACCACGAAACCCGTGTGTGATGCCTGTCCCGTCAGAGAGATCGGAGGTGGTCACTGCAGGTTTACTGCAACCCTGAAAGAGAGGGAGAAGACCTAGTGAGCATGAAAAGAAGGATCTCATTTCACAGGGTAGTAATGTTTATTCTACAGAGAACGGACCCGGCTTTTCCTCTTCGGCATAGGCCGGACACGAAGAACGCACGCTGAACCGGGATCCGGCACTATGATTATGTACCATCCACGCTGCTTTCCTATCAGAAGAGTTTTATGATTTCATGGGAGGGCAGATCTGAGCCGGTGTTATCAGGTATCAGGGCCAAAGATACAGAGCCGGTTTTTCAGCAGGAATATTTACATGCACTCAACAGAATAAGAAAGAGAGAAAAGGCTCTGTACAAAGAGCACATACGAGTGAGTCATGAACATAGAAGAAATCCCTTCATTTTTATTCTCTTTTTACGAAGATATGCCCCGTCAGGGGCCGGGAGATGAACACCTCACTGAAGAGATTCTGGCCAATCTTATGGATCTCGTTCCCTGCCCGACGATTCTTGACATGGGGTGCGGAACAGGGTCAGAGACCCGGATCCTTGCCAGGAGGGGATATGTTACTGCGGTTGATATACACCAGCCATACCTTGATATCCTGATGCAGAATGCAGTGTCAGACGGGACGGCAGAGAAGATACAAACACTCTGTACCTCGATGGATTCCCTGCCACCGGGAACAGAACCGGTTGATCTCATCTGGAGTGAGGGGGCCATTTATATCATCGGCTTTGCACGGGGTCTTGGAATCTGGTGGGATCTTCTAAAGCCGGGCGGTTATCTCGTTGTCTCTGAACTGACCGTGATCTCCCGATCCCCCCCGGCACCGGCACGGGAGTTTTTCCATTCCATATACCCGGCAGTTCAGACCGAAGAAGAGAATTGTGACGTGATAACAAGGGCAGGATACGAACTCATCCAGACGGTCCTGCTACCTCCTGCCGCCTGGGATCGGTTCTATGCTCCGCAGAAGGAAAAGATTGCCCTGATGAAGAGAGAAACGAGAAGTAAGGAAGAAAAAGAGGTTATAGCAGAGATAGAGCAGGAGATCGCGATCATGGAGAGATACAAAGGTGCATACGGGTATGTCTACTACATCATGCAGAAACCAGAGGGGTGAAGTTCAGGGTCTTTGTTTCCAAAAAACGTGTTTTTAAGGACTCACAAGAAAAAAAACGAGAGGCAGAACACAAATATTCTGCATCCCGGTCAATGCCAATCGCATGAGAACCATTGAGTAAAAAAAGATCTGCTCCATACCATCCAATTCAGACCCCTCAAACGAACATGATCCAGTTCCGATGCTATTCTTTTTTGATTTCTTTGGAATCAGATTAAAGCACACATTCCCTGCAGTCCTGTTCACCACACGCAATATTCTCAATCTTCCAGATAAGAGCCCATCTCTTGATAGCACGAATAACCCCGATAAGGTCCACCCCGCTATCGGTCAGGGTATATTCACATTTCACCGGGAACGCGGTAGCATCTACATTTTTTCTCACAATTCCTTCCTTTTGCAATTGTTTCAGGCGTTCTGATAGAATTTTCGGCGTAATACCGGGCAGTGCATCCCTGAGATCTGAAAACCTCCGGGTATACTCTTTTCCTTTATAGAGCTCCAGGATGATGAGGATAGTCCATTTTTTGGTCAGATATTGAACCGTCTGGTTCACCGTGCAGATCTCCTGCATAGTATATATTTAGAAACCTGCTTCTATAAGTATCTTGATATATAATATATATCTTGTATAAAAAATATACAAAGGAGCATTCATGTTTTGTTATCAATGTGAAGAGACAGCACGGGGAACCGGCTGTACAATAAAAGGAGTATGCGGGAAGGAGGAACACACCGCCGGGTTACAGGATGTTTTAATCTACCTCTGCGAGGGATTAGCAGCAAGAAACATCGCAGCGATGGTTACCGGTTCAGGGAACAGGGAAGCAGGAGCACTTATCACCGAAGCACTCTTTGCAACCCTGACCAACACCAACTTTGATGATAACCGGTTGCAGGAAATGATAAAAAAAGCGATTGCTATCAGGGATTCTCTTCCTAAATCCGGTGCAGAAAAACATCCTGCCTGTACCTGGACTCCGGAGACCGATGCTGACATACAGGCTAAAGCAAAGGAGATCGCAGAAGAAGCAGATGCAAACGACGACATTCATTCACTTCGTGCCCTGCTCGTGTTCGGACTGAAAGGTCTTGCTGCATACTACCACCATGCAGAGATGCTTGGATACACTGATGACGGGATTACAACCTTTATGCAGAAAGGTCTCGCTTCCATTTTACAGTCGCTTTCCGCTGATGAGATGACGGCACTGGTTTTAGAATGCGGAGCGGTCGGGGTGAAGGTCATGGCCCTTCTTGATACCGCGAACACGAAGACATACGGGACCCCCGAGATAACCGAAGTGAAAACTACGGTCGGAACAAAACCGGGTATTCTTATCACCGGTCACGATCTGCTGGATCTTCATCAACTCCTGGAGCAGTCAGAGAACAGTGGCGTCGATATCTACACCCATGGCGAGATGCTTCCTGCAAACGGGTATCCGGAACTGAAAAAATACAACCATCTGGTCGGGAACTACGGATCTTCCTGGTGGCACCAGAAAAAGGAATTCGAGAGCTTCAATGGCCCTATCGTGGTCACAACGAACTGTATCGTCCCTCCAAAGGATTCGTACCGTGACCGGATCTATACAACCGGCCCGGCAGGATACCCGGGAGTACAACACATCGAAAGGATGGCGGACGGCAGGAAAGACTTCACAAAGGCGATAGAACAGGCAAAGAACTGCAAACCGCCCCTTGATCCGGACTCAAACGGCCGGGATCTTATCACCGGCTGTGCCCATGATGCGGTCCTTGCACATGCAGGCACCATTGTTGAGTCGGTAAAGAAAGGAGATATCAGGCGATTTATCGTGATGGCCGGATGTGACGGGCGCTCGAACGAACGAGAGTATTACACCGGTTTCGCAGAGGCACTCCCTACAGATACCATTATCCTGACAGCCGGATGTGCCAAGTACCGGTACAATTACCTGGACCTGGGCACGATTGGAGGTATTCCCCGGGTTGTAGACGCAGGCCAGTGCAATGACTGTTACTCGCTGGTGGTAATCGCACAGGCACTGGCAGAGGCGTTTGGCGTTGGTATCAACGAACTTCCCATCTCGTACAACATCGCCTGGTACGAACAGAAGGCAGTCCTGGTTCTTCTTGCCCTGCTTTATCTCGGCATTCAGAACATCACTCTCGGACCGAAATTACCAGGGTTTCTATCGCCCGGAGTGCTTGATGTTCTGATTAAGAACTTTCATATCCGCAAGAACAGCACAATTGAGGAGGATATGAAGCTGATGGTTCCTGCCTGATAAGGACAATGTAGAACGGTACACGTCTCCTTTTGCGCGAATACAGGGAAGGTCGCATGGGTTTTCTGACCCCCTGATCCCCTTTACAATCCCGGATTGTATAACTGATGCAAAAAAGATACTTCTCTTTGAGTGCATCAACAAAAGAAACGTATTCATAGTACAAAGCAGGATCGGTAATAAGATACTCCTGACAGGACAGGAAGGTGAGAGACCATGGAATATGATGAAAAAAACCTCGATAAACCTGATAACAAGCGTACTGAACTCTATGCGAAAGTTCTTCACTTAAAAGACCTGGTTTCATATCAGGATGGTACGGTTGCAAGCCGGATGATCGTAAACACCAAAGCAGGTTCTATTACGCTCTTCTCATTTGATGAGGATGAAGGACTGTCTGAACATACTGCTCCGTTTGATGCCGTGGTTACCATCCTTGACGGGGAATGTGAAGTCTGGATATCTGGAGTGATACACCAGTTAATAGAAGGAGATACCATCATATTTCCTGCAAATGTCCCTCATGCCTTACGTGCAGGGACCAGGTTTAAGATGTCCCTTACCATGATCCGGGAAAAAGAGACATGAGTGATGAGAAGGACGGTGTGTACTGCAGGGTCTGTGGCGGTATCGTTCCACAGGATATCTCTGTCGGGACCATCGAGATAGACGGAAAACCAACCGGGATAAACCAGCTTTTGTTTATTCTCGATGAGGTACGAGCCCTTAATCTCCAGAATGATGCTGATATCAGGATTGAACTGGTAAAACGTGCAGGGATTCTCAATTATATCCCAACGAAAATGAAAGAGAAGTATGCCAATGCTCTTCTCTGTGCATTCCGTGAGCAGGAAAAGAAGAGATGACCCGTATGGATCGGTATGCATGCATTATCTGTGGGTATGTCTATAACCCGGAAGTGGGAGATGAAGAGAACGGTATTGCATCACAAACTCAATTTGAAGAGCTCCCGGACGACCGGGTCTGTCCCATCTGCCGGGAAGGAAAAGAAGTCTTTGTAAGTGTCTGAAAATACATCCGGATTTATCAGATTTTTTTTGGTTGGTATATGGTTACGATAATTCCGTCAATCATGGATGAGATTATCAGGTATTGTAAGGGTGATGTAAGACGGATAAATCATGCTCTTCTGGTATACAGTTACGCCTCTCTCATTGCTGCACAAACCGGGGTGAATAAAAAGGAAAAACTGATTATTGGAATCGTTGCATTACTCCATGATATCGGGATACCGGAAGCAGAACGGAAATTCCAGTCATCGTCAGGGAAATACCAGGAGAGAGAGGGTCCCCCTGTTGCACGAGAGATACTTGAACCGTTTGCACTCGATACCGAAACACTCGAACGAATCTGCTTTATCATCGGGAATCATCACTCCTATAAAACGATTGATGGTATTGATTTTCAGATTCTCATAGAAGCAGACCTCCTCGTGAATATCTATGAGGACTCAGTTTCCCATGATTTTATCAGGAATGTTCGGGAAAAGATATTTCAGACTGAACCGGGAATCAGACTATTAGATGAGATGTATCCTGCAAAGGCCGTTCGTATGCAATAAGAATCATATCCAGGCATCGGGGACTGAATCATGCGAAATAAAAAGAACAGATATAAAGAGAGTATTCCCGGGTTATCTCTGGTATCCCCAAATTATCAGGAGAAAGAAAAGAAAGGATCCGATGACCCGGGCATTGGCGGCCGGGATTTATCAGGTACTGATTAAAAAAAGGTGAATCTTGTGGCATGCGGTATTCATGCTTCATCGATGCTTTTAGCATTTGGCAGTATGAGATAGATAACATACCGGTTCACAAGCCTGATGCCGAGATCATATCCGGTCGCTGAATACGGAACCATAAACGCGATACTTCCCTGTACCTGTTCATCTGGGGAAATATTTCCAGCAGGGAAGGGATCAGGAAGAAAATCCATCACCTCGCTTACAGTATACTGCTCTTTTGTCTGGTTCAGGGTAAGGTCAAACCTGCCAGAGTCAAAACAGTACTCTTTATCCCCGTGGTTCTGCAGATCAACCGTAATAATCAGGTACAGATACCCTTCATCCGGAGTAAACCGTTCTACACGGAAACGGTTGAGAGCGTCAAATTCATTATCGGTTCGTTGTATCTCATCGGTAATCAGAACAGATCTGACGGTGCAGTTCCAGACAGAATCTAACGCAGATGTCCCGGGGAAGAGGATTGTGGTATCATTAAAAAAAAGAGTATTCTCCCCGTTATCACAGCGGTACTCGTGAACATACAAAGGACGAGTCGGAACCGGAGTGAAAACCGGTTCTGCAACAGCAGTTTGTACAAAGAGAAGAATGATAATGAGAATAATCCCTTTCTTTCGGCATGGAGACAAACGCATGAATAAAGGATATCGTTTAGGATTAATGAATAGGTATCCCTTTCACCGGTATCTTTAAAAAACCACACGCAATAGAGAAAGACTGCATCATCTCACCCCTTACAATCCTGACAGGGTAGAACAGGAACGGGAATGATAACCCAAACCTCCCATCACACGTACTGATTGTCTGTCTTTCTGTCACCTGATCCTTTCGATCCGATTCAGATCCGTGCATGGGAACCGGAAAACCGGTTTATTTTCTCTGCAGCAGCAAGCGGGACTGCTACAGACCGATCCGGGGTAAGTACCGGTGAAGAGAGAACATGGCTCTGCAAGTATGCCGGAAACGATATCGGTCTTGTGATAACCGGGGCAATTAAAAAACTGATACCGGAATCTCACATGCACCATCCTGACGGCTTACCCGGGACTAACCAGTGATTCCGGGACCCCGCTCCTTTTCGCTTATCCGGAACCGGTATCAACAAAACAGAGAGGATCGTCATCACCAAAGACGTTTTGCTGCCGGTATGCCCTTACCCGGCATCCACCACCGCAGAGCGAAAGATGCGAACAGGTCCGGCATCTTCCGGTAAACTGATCATTTTTATTCCGGAACAATGAAAGGACCGGATTTTTATCATCGTTCCAGATTTGGGAGAAGGGGCGTTCCCGTATGGAACCGACAAGAAATACCGGATCCTGGGAGAACTGGCAGGGATAGACATCTCCTGTGTGATTCACACTGGCAACCCTGATCCCGGCACTGCATCCCCCTTTCATTGAGGAGAGAAGTTCTCTCGCCTCATCAAGATCCCTGCTCTTGTCCTGCTGCATCAAGGTAAGCAGGTATACTGCATCCTGTGGTGCATCAACCGAGAGGAACTCCATGACCCGGGGATCAGTTTTTTTTGCATACTGGTACAGCAGTTCATATGAGGATGCAATTTCTGGTGCAGAGAGCTGCAACTGTTCATACGAATCCATTCCCCTGCCTGACGGGACAAGCCAGTAGGCACAGAACCGGGAAGCACCAAGAGAGAGTGAAAGCCGGATGAGCTCTTCTAATTCATGATAATTGTTCCGGGTAAGCGTTACCCTGACCCCGGTCCTGACACCTGCATCCTGACAGTTGGCAAAAGCCCGGATGGTATCTGCGAATGCACCTTTTTTATTTCTGAAGTGATCATGGGTTTTCGGTGATGCTCCGTCCAGTGATATCCCGGCATACCCGATACCGGCACGATGAATGGCTTGTGCAACCTCAGGGGTAATAAGCGTCCCGTTTGTACTGAGAGCAACCGAGATCCCGCATGCAGTCGCATGAGCCGCGAGTTCCCGGATATCCTCACGCAACAGGGGTTCTCCACCTGATAAGAGAAGGACCGGAACCGGTATCGTTGCACAGTCATCAATAAATGCCAGTGCTTCTGCGGTTGAGAGTTCATTCGTTCCGGCTCTGCCCGGACCTGATTTCAGGTAGCAGTGCGAACAGGCAAGGTTACAGCGTGCCGTGACATTCCAGAAGATGACCGGCCTGCACTTTTTGGTATAGGCAAGGTACCGGTTGGAAACCGGGGCATTTTTTCCCTGCTTCTCATGAACCATCGAACTGATGGTCCCCTTTCCATGGATTGCCTGCGTTATCCTGTTCATGGTTCTCCGGTGAGATCAGTTATCCGAACGTGTACCGATCGTTTATACTCATCGGTACTGAAAAGAACGATATAATCAGAAAAACCGGTCTTTTCAGCGATTGATTGTACTTCCCTCTGGATCTCATCCCGGGACCACCCGTGATGAACCGTGTAGTGAGTATATATCCACTTTCCCGGGACTGGCAAACGGCAATAACAGTGGCTTACTCCGGCGATCGCTGCGAGCTGCTCACCGGCAATATCCGGATCGATATCCCCGACATTCCATCCGACGAGTGCATTCGCATCGATACCAAGAGCCCTCTGGTTTATTCTCGCCCGGAATTTCCTGATTACGCCTTCCTGTTTCAGGTCTGCAATCCTTTTCATCACCTCTTCTTCCGGTATACCCAGACGCTCTGCGACGGATGCAAAGGGACACGGCACCAGTAAGAGACCCTGTTCAAGGAGCGAAAGCAGAGCAGTATCAGTCTTGTCCATGGGATATGCCTCTTTTATTATCGTTCCCGGAACGTAAAGGAAACCGTACATCAATCTTGTATCTCTTTACGGTGGCCAGATCAAGCATTGCTTCTGCCGGAATGCCTGTTTTTTCCCGTATCTCGCTAAGAATTGTATCGATCTGCTCCCTCGACCGGGCTGCAAGGGTAAACCAGAGATTGTACTCGTGATCCCTCCGAAAGTTGTGGGATACTTCAGGATATTCGTTAATGATTGCCACAACCTTTTTCATTGATTCCTCATCCACCATGCATGCAACAAGGGTTGACCGGAACGGTGAGATCATCCCCGGTTCGAGGGTAGGTACAATACCACGGAGTATTCCATCTTTTTTCAGCCGTTTGAGGCGCCTTAAGACCTCATCCTCAGAAAGACCGGCACGAATTCCTAGCTCTTTGAATGGATGGGAGTTGAGCATAATATCATCCTGGAGCAGGTCAAGGAGCAGGATATCAATCTCATCTGCAGGAACCCGGATCACTGTGCCCCCCCGGGAATATAGGGGCAGAGGGGATCCTCTCCACAGAGATCTCCTTGTACATCAGCCGGACGAACCAGGCTGCCACAGGAATGAGGGGTTCCATACGCTGAATAGGCCCGGGCACGACAGCCGCCACAGACCAGGTTGTATTCACATCGGCCACACTTCCCCTGCAGTCTTTTAGGATCCCGTAGTGCATGGAATACTTCTGAATGGTACCAGATATCGGCGAATTTCTCTTTCCTGAGATCCCCTGCAATAACAGGCAGGTACGGGCATGGAGTAACCAGTCCGTTCGCATATATCCTGCAGTAGGAGATCCCGGCGATACAACCACGACCCCAGCCGGGATTTTTTAATCCCATCTCTTCGGCAATTCTCCGGAACTGGGGGATACAGGTAGGACGAAGGGAAATGCCCGTATCCTGGTATGCGGTGAGCATGTGCTGCAAAACTTTTTCATACGAACCAAACCGGTCGTAATTTTCCTGCCGTGACCTGCCGGTGGGCACCGGGACAAAGATCTGATAATCACGTACTCCAAGCGTTATCCCCAGAGATACCACCTCATCAATCCTCGTACTCTCAGGGGCAAGCAGTGTCATGTTTATCTGAACCTGCATCCCTTTCTCTCTGCAGATCCGGATTGCAGATACGGCCTGGTTCCAGGCACCCGGATATCCCCGGTAGGTATCATGCAGATGCGAATCTGCCGAATCAAGACTGATTGCAACAGTTCTGATACCAGACATTACCAGTGCTTCTGCACGCTCCTGCGTTATCCCCATTCCACTGGTCCCGAGTCCCATGCGAAGGCCTGTTTTTGTCCCGTGCGCTGCAATATCACAGATATCCTCCCGCATCATCGGCTCGCCACCGCTTAAGATGACAAGAGGGGTCCCGGTCTTTCGAATCTCATCTAAAACCCGGTATGCTTCCTCTGTTGTGAGCGGATCGGCAACCTCCCGCTCTCCTGCATCGATGTAACAGTGAGAGCATTGCAGGGGGCATCGCAGGGTGACATTCCATGAGATGAGCCTTGGGGGGGATGGATTGTCCATATATAGTAGTCATTGTGGTTCTATAATACCTGCACGAACGAGAGCAATTGGATTGAACGCAATACTTATGAAGATACCAGGGTTTATGGATAAGTAAAATATTTTTGGTATCCGCCGTATCCTTTTCTCATCAAAAAGAGACAATGCTGACTTCATTCCGAAAAAACGGGTATGAGTGTATACCAGGGACAGACCAGAAGTCCCTATAAAGGAATCTTTTCCCCCCGTTTCCCGGGCATCCCACATTTTCTGAAATACAGCCGGTTCTTTGCTCTGTCATACAAAAAAGTATACCTGAATAAAGAGAATGAATTGGCAGATGGATGATTCAACCTACAAACTGATACTTCTCATTCTTCTGCTCCTGTTTGTGGCAATCCGTGCACCGTTTGTCTGGTCACGGACACGCACAGAAAAAATGGTCAATAAAACAACGCTGACTGACAGAATCGTCATACTGCTCTTTACCCTTGGGATGGCAGTAGTGCCGCTTATTTACATCATCACCCCGTTTTTTGATGCCTGTTCTCTTGGATGGCCGGACGTTTTGAGGATGAGCGGGATTTTTCTCTATCTTTTCTCTCTTCTCTATCTCCTTTTTATTCACCTGACACTCGGGAAGAACTGGTCGATGCATTTAGCCCTCTCCCGGGAACACAAACTGATAACCACCGGACCCTACCGGTATATCCGTCACCCGATGTATACTGCCTTTTGCGGTATGATGGTTGGTCAGTTATTCCTGACCTCTAACTGGTTTTTCGGGGGTTTTGGCCTTGTAACACTGCTTTTTTTGATCGGCATCCGTATCCCAAAAGAAGAGCATATGATGACAGAACAATTCGGTGATGAGTATCGTGTCTATTCTTCACAAACCGGGATGCTGTTTCCCATAATCGGAAAAAAGAAATGAGTTCGTGTTTTTAGAGGAGACTATCATCCCTTTTTGAGCAGGACGGCATGACTGAAACGAACCTTTGGTGTCCCGAAAACAGAAAAACCTGCCTTTTCTGCAGTATGGATTGTCTCCCTGAAATCTTTGGCAGAAACAACAAACCCGGGCTCTGCAATGAAAAAGAGTCCCCCCGGCACAAGCAAGGAAAAGACCTCCTGTATCAGTCTCTCCGGATCAGGCACTTCGTGAACAACATACCATGCAAAGGCAGTATTTATCCATTCTTCTTCACAAAGACCCAAAGTTTCCGGCTCTGCCAAAAAAAACCTGATACGGGAGGTCAGGTTCTCTTCTTCTGCCTTCTGTTTTGCCAGATCCAGCATCTCCTGTTGCACGTCAACCGCGATAACACAACCGTTTTCCCCTGACATTCGTGCCGCGGCACGGGTAAGCAGGCCGGGACCACACCCGATGTCAAGGACAGTATCGCCAGGTGTTACGTATTGCTCACAAACCCGATCCGGACGTAGCACGAGACGCCTGAACCATCCGTCCAGATGTTCTGCCCGTGATGCCGGAAAAATATCATGTTTTTTTGTCATACGACCTCTTTTTTGATGATGCATTTTTTTACCTGTTCTTTTTTTCTGATATGCAGGTATCGATTACCTCTTCTGCCATCTGGAGAAAATAAAGCAGGAAATCAGCCTCTTTTTCTGAAAATCCCTTCATCTCCTCTATAATCCTGCTAAATACTGCCTGATGGTGCTTTTCATGCCCATAATACGCGATATCACCCTTTTTCGTTAACCGGTGCAGAACCTGTTTCTCATTTCCTTCCCAACGGTAACTCTCGATAAGCCCCTTTTCCCGTAATTTTCTGGTCATCTTTGAGATCGCACCCTTGGTAACACCAAGTCCTGCACAGAGAGCAGTACTGGTGATACCCGGATTCCTGCTGATAGCACAGATCATATGAATCTCTCCCGGGTGCAACAGGTCACCGGTACCGAAATCACGGGGGATACGCTCACTCATGTTCATCTTGTTCATGATTCGCGCCCAGCAGTCAAAGATTTCTGCTCTTCTGAAAGCATCCTGGTGTTGTATCATCTCCCTGCTGTCTGACATTACATATATTGTTTACCAGGTAAACCATATGATACTTTGCGGACCTGCCATCAACCTGATCTCATCTGCAGGGGATCCGACCGATAGAAACTTTTAAATATTTATACGCATATGAGTAATAATGGTACATCAGTACCAGGAGATATATCATGCCAGGATTTGACAGAACGGGACCCCGTGGAAGGGGACCCATGACCGGGGGATGGTTTGGATACTGCCGGACAGCAGTACCAGCCAACCGTTCCCCTGATGAATCGAAAGAGAGAACAGATAACAGAGATTCTGTTCAGAACAACCAGCCATCCCAGACAACCCGGCCGGAAGACGATCAGGTGTACGGCCTGGGAAGGGGCGGTGTACCATGCGGGAGAGGATTTGGATACGGAGGAGGGAGAAGACGCCGTTTCTGGCGTTAATAGTGTATTTTCTGTATGTGCACACGTCCCTGCCTGTCTTTTTTAAAAAAACAAATTCCTTCAACCAGAGAAGAGAAGTGGTTCATCTTTTCGGAACCATTCTTTATCGCACCAGACCTGATTTTAATTTTTCCTGATTTTCGATCTTCTTTTCTGTTTAAAAAACCCCGGATTCCCTAAAAACAGGCATCCAAACCGAGGGGTCTCGTAAAAAAGATACCCTGCCAATGACCAGGTATCGAAAGAACCGGATCACCGGTGTGTATGATAACTACCCGTTATCCGGGTTTTTCTGAATAAACCGCCATGCACCTGCGGGAACGGTAATCATGAACTGTGCTCCCTTCCCCGGCTCTCCATTCTCGATAATTGATATGTTGGTAATCGAGAGGATCTCACGAACCAGGAATAAACCCATTCCTTTCTTTACCCCAAAGCCCTGGGTAAAAATTTCTTCTTTGTAAGAATCGGGTATACCGGTACCGTTGTCAGTAAGGATAATGAGACATTCGTCACCGGCCGGTTCTGATGACAGGGTTATCTCTGTTGCATTGTCTCCATGTACGAGAGTGTTTTCCACGAGATTAACAAATACTTTTTCCAGCAGCGGATCTGCATGGATCTCAATCTCTGCCAGTGAAATTTTCCGTGTCAGGGAAGAGATATCCAGATGGGAGATTGCAAACAAAAATACCTGGAGCACATTCTGCCAGCTCGGTGGTTTTATCCCCATATCCTGATAATCCCTGGTAAAGTCAAGCATTCTCTCAACCTCAGAAACGATGGATTTCATGGTGGTGTGATAGAGGATCAGCCGGGTATCAGTCAGGATATCTTCTTCCAGTTGGAGAAAACTGGAAAAGGCAAAGAGCGAGTTTTTGATCTCGTTAAATGTGACATGATTCAGGAGATTAAGTTTCCTGCGGGCCTGATCCAGTGCTTCCTGGTTCATGCGAAGGTCATCATAGTTCTGCCGCAGTTCCTCTGCGGTACTGGTCAGTTCTTCGTATGCTGCACTGAGTTCATCATTTTTCCGAGCGAGCTCCTGTTCTGCCTCTTTTTGTTCGGTGATATCTGAGGATATCCCCAGAAGAAACCGGGGATTTTTATCTTTTCCAAAAATCGGAATCTTCTTGGTATGGAGGATACGGATTCCCTTGTCCCGTGTCTGGATCGGTTCTTCTGGAATTAAAACGAGTTTCTCTTCGGAAAGAACCTTTCTATCCTTCCCGGTAAAAAAATCGGCTTCATCAGGGGGAAAGAAGTCATAATCGTTCTTTCCGTACAGATCTTCCCGGGAATAACCAAGAAGATCTTCACCTGCCTTATTAAACCTGACAAAACGTAAGTTTTCCGCTTCCTTAACAAAGATCATGTCCGGGATGTTCTCGATGATATTATCAAGAAACTCACTGTTTTCCCGGAGCGATTCTTCAGCTTCTTTCCGCTTTAATACATCCCTGACAACAAAGAAAAGCCCGACAAACACAAGGATGTAGGCAGACACTCTCATAACTATCAGAACTTCTTCAAGAGTGATACGCAGATCAAGGAGCACCGCCGCATGCGAGAGTCCGAATAATCCGAATGCAATCCCGATAAAAAGAGGGGTGACACTTTTTGCCTTGCCGTGCCACCAGACACTGATGATGACTATCCCAATACAAAAAGCCAGATTAATGAGGGTTATCGGATCACAAACAAACTGCATGGGTGTCTCCTTTGAAATGGTTTAAAAATCCTGAGGTATCTCTTGTTTCTGCATCCGGGATTGTTATCAGGCAGATATTACATGATTCCTGATTATACTATAGGGATGAATGCAGCCACGGGATTATCACGGGTTTACAATGATTCTGTCCTTTGATACTCACTATCTCAACACCTGGCTTGTATCGGTTCTTCAGGAAAGGATGGATACGTGGGGTACCTGCGGTATGGTTCCCGGGTAATTGCGATCACTCCCATTCTGATGAATATGATTACTACCATTATGGGAACCAGACTATATAAATTACCCATTCAACTATCGTTTCTCTGGACTGCCCCTGTATGATACACCGGTTATCATCAATCAGAAAAGGAAACCCGTAACCATTCAGACAAGCCTTTCCCTCATTGTTTCGGTTATTATTGCATCAAAAAGATGATGAATCTCTGCATGAGCAGCATCAAACCAGGACAGGGCATCAGGTACAGCAAGACCCCGATCACATACCGAATATAGATGAAATTCAAGAAGAATCTTGCGGCCTGAGTGATTATTACAACGGATAATGATCTCACTCATGGTTCCGCAAACAGATGAAGATGCGGTATACACAAAGGGTCTCTCCCAAAGGTCTGCCTCAGTTATATCCGGAAAAAAATCCGATACCGAGAAGAGGGATGTGAGATCGTCCCGGGGTGAGAGACCAAAAAGGTCGCAAAATACAAGTCTGCACAGGGAAACGGTTCCTTGTGCCTCAACCATACAAAGAAGTGCATCTGCAAGCCTTTCTGCAATCACACTCCATCCCGGGTATGGAACTGTGAATGAGAGAGTGTATTGTCCCGGTTCTGCATACCGAATAGTACCGGGAGAGGTATCAACAGAAAGAAAACAGGGATGCAGAGACGATCTCCAATGGCAGGAGACCTCCTGTACAGGAGAGTACGAAAATCCATGGGGAGTGGGATTGCGTATCAATTTTACCCTATAACAGTCAGGTATCAGAGTATATTATTCCAACTTGTAATCTCCCAAACCGCTTCCCCGATTCGGATCCGGAAAATACTCCCGGGGGAAGGGAAAGGGGGAAGGAAATCAGGAGAATATCATCCGGCATACGAAGCGGTAAAACCGGTCATGGCTGGATGAGGAAAGGGCCCGGGCTGCTCCATGCTTATGTGTCTCCCCGGGTGATGCAGATATAACGAACGGGTTTTTAACCGGGGTGCAGAAATGGTCACCGGGAGTGCAGACAGCCGCATGTTCATCTTCTTTTTTTCTTATCTGCCCCGTAAATCCCCCGATACCGATGGGTGCGGAAAAACATGACGAGAACTGTTGCACGTGATGCAATGCCGTGGATTTCATAGGGGAAAAGCCCGTAAATGAATTAAAAATGTTTTCTGCAGGAGAAAAAGACCATGATATCACGGATAGGAACTCTATGAAGCGGCCAGAAAAACCCGGAGCCATCCCGATTGTATCTCTATTGTTGTCATGTATGAGTTTATGATTCATGACACACTGATTCGTGTTCATTATTTTTCAGGGAGAATATTATATCCTGCCCGGATGTTGAGAGAAGGTCAGTTCATTCACCATGTTCCGGCAGTATATGGACACTATCATGATTCCAGCTACACTTATCAGGGTAAATGACAG
Organism: Methanospirillaceae archaeon; assembly: GCA_016926505.1. Lineage (GTDB taxonomy): Archaea > Halobacteriota > Methanomicrobia > Methanomicrobiales > Methanospirillaceae > JAFGOM01. The sequence goes on along the minus strand of JAFGOM010000005.1, from coordinate 1,127 downwards.
TAAGAGAGATAAGGGCAGGATCTCGGACGGTTTTACCTCACATACGAGAACCATTATCTCACAGCGATGCTTATTATCCTTTATTGTACTATGAGCCAAAAGATACCCCTGCATGCCGTCGATGAACTTCTGGATAATGCTCTTGAAAGGCTGTGACAATGTCCAGGTTTTTTTCATGTAACATTCATCTTTCTCTATGGATCAGTTGCTCGTGGGAGGGCAACCAAAGATTCAGATATCAAACTCTGCATCTATTACGAAGGAAGCAAAAAGAAATCAAGAGAATTTCTGTTTAGCATATTAAAGACGTTCTTCGATGACCGTTTTGATATTCAGATATTTCTCGATCTCCCACTCTATGTCAGAATGGAGGTACTACGCGGACGTCTCATCTATGCACCTGATGAACGGTTTGTCTATGATGTGGCATATGATACAATCCGGGAATTTGAGGCTTTCAAACACCGGCTGTATGATTATATCGGAAAAGAAGCGATTACGTAAGTCTGGATTGGATTGCAGAATTTTTCAGGAGAGACATACCAAAAGAGACAAGACAACGAAAAAATATGCAGGAGGAAGATGTGATGAATACTGCAATCAGATCAGATATCATTTTAATAAAACTGAAAGAGATGACCGAGAGCGTTTATCTGGTCAAAAAACATATGCCAGATTCAGAAGCTGAATTTTGTGACCTTGGTCTTCTTAAAGATGGGATATATAAGAGAATCGAGTATGCGATAGAGAATTTTTGATATCTGTGCAATACTCAATGCCGATCTATCTCCTGGCATCCCTGGTGATGATGAAGACAGCGTTCTGCATCTTGTCAGTCAGGGAATACTCAGTTCTGCAATGCATGAGAAACTCCACTCGATGAAAGGATTTCGAAACCTTGTCGTCCATCGATATGGAACTATCGATGATGCACTTGCCTTCTCTATATTACGGCAGAATATTGATGATTTTTCCCTTTTCCGTGAGGAAATTCTGCATTATTTAACTTTACAGTGTACCGATACCGTTGACTGAACGGGGCAATGAAAAAAATTATCAAATAAGACTGCAGGAGGTGTTGCACAGATCAGCTATTCCTGTACCGGCCATCAGATCAATCCCGATGT
>JAFGOM010000033.1 GCA_016926505.1 Methanospirillaceae archaeon | reverse complement strand
GGCACCTTCGTCAGATCTCCTTTGGCAATGGCAGAGAGACATTCCGATACCTCCTGTGCACTCTGAGACAGGCGCTTCTCATTCTCCCGGATAGATTCCATCAGTGCCGAGATCTCGGTGATATCATTGTAGATGATGAAGAGATTCTTCAGTTCCCCGTCTGTATTAAAAAAGGGAATATTGTATCGTTCAACAACATGGGTGCCGGTTGAAGAGACAAAGGTTGATTCGCCTTTTTTCATCTTCTTCTCAGCGATTGCATCGGTTATGGTGCTGCCGGTATCACTCTTGTACGTGAGAAGATTCTTCTCGCGGAAGTCACGGAATGACATTGTGAGCAGGGTATCCATCGGCATTCCGACAAGAGAACAGAAGGCATTATTTGCGTGCAGGATCTGAAGATTGGGATCGAGAATGACCTGTGCGACATGATTATTCTCAAATAATGACTGAAACAGTCGTGCTTCCTGGATACGGTTCTCAAGTTCAGTTACTTCATTGTAGATGATGTACCATCTCTTCAGGTTTCCCTTCTTGTCATAGAACGGGATGACGTACCGATCAACGATATGGGTTCCGTTTGAAGCGATCCATGCGGCGTGTGCGGTTACCGGTTTTTTCAGTTCGAGGGCATCAGCGATACCCTGACCCCGGTCAAAGAGGTACTCAAGCATCCGTTTCCCTTTAAAGTCCCGGAAATCCATCTTCATGAGACGTTCACGGGGATAGGCAACGATGGTGCAGAATGCATCGTTGAGATCAAGAATGCGAAACTCTTCATCCAATACAACCTGTGCGACCTGACTCTTCTCAAACAGAGCATGATACAGGGAGACTTCTTCAAGCCGGTTCTCGATCTCCGTGGTCTCGTTGTAGGTGATATACCATCGTGATAACTCTCCTTCCTCATCATAGAACGGAATAATCATCCGGTCAACGATATGGGTTCCGTTTGAAGCGATCCATGCGGTATGGGCGGTCACGGGTTTTTTTGTTTGGATAGCGTCATCGATACTCTGTCCTTCATCATACAGGTACTCAAGCATCCTCTTCCCTTTAAAGTCCCGGAAATCCATCTTCATGAGACGTTCGCGGGAATATCCGACAATGGTGCAGAAGGTATCGTTCAGATCGAGGATGGTAAAGTTCTTATCAAGAACGACCTGTGCTACCTGGCTCTTGTCAAACATGGCACGGTAAAGTTTTGCATCATCCAACTGCCTGACAATGCCGGTCATATCACTATACTGCACAAAGATAGAGGAGAGCTCACCTTCCTTGTCGTACCAGGGAACCGCTTCCCTTCGAATATTAAACCGTCCGGTTGATGACTGGATTATTGCCTTGTCTGCTGCAGGTTCTTTTTTCAAAAGAGCAGTTGCAACCGAATCAGAACTCTGGTATAAAACCCTGATTGTACCGTCCTGTTCAAACGAAGCGATACTTTTATCCTTTATTTTATCAGGGTCGAGGCCTAAAAGGGAGCAGAATGCAGTATTTGCATACTGTATCTTCTTGTCTGGATCCAGGATAACCTGACCGTTTGCATTCGTTTCAGAGAGATATTTGAATAAGACATCCTCGATCATAGAATCACACGAATTATATGGCATTGTACGAGTATATATACCTATTTTCGGGCGATCAGCATCAAAAGAGATCAGCAGAAGACGATGCCGGCAGAAAATGAACAGGTACCATTTTTTTTTGTCGTATATTCATTTTTTTCAATACCTTTTTATGATCCCGGTGATAACATTATTGTCCATGTCTTATAATAAGGCAGTTTCCGGAGACGTCGCAGACTCGTGTTCTGCGGCAGGTCGCTTTCTTTGTCGACCGAAGTAACGTAGCTAAAAAAATTACTGTTTTCGATACCACGCTCCGTGACGGAGAACAGACACCCGGTGTTTCATTCACCCTTGATGAGAAGATCTCCATCGCCCATCAGCTGGCAGATATTGGTGTCGGCGTCATCGAAGCCGGATTTCCTGCGTCATCACAGGACGAGTTTGATACCATTAAGTCCATCGCATCAGAGGGAATAGGTGCTTGTGTCTGTGGACTGGCCCGATCCGTTCGTTCTGATGTAGACCGGTGTATTGATGCCGGTGTTGATGTCGTTCATGTCTTTATTCCGACATCTGATATCCAGCGTATCCATACCATCAAAAAAACCCCTGAAGAGGTTCTCTCGATAACCAGTGATATTGTCAGTTATACGCGTGATCACGTTGATACCATCGTATTCTCTGCCATGGACGCAACACGGACCGATCCGTCATTTCTGGTTGCAGTTAACCAGGCAGCAGTCAATGCAGGTGCAACGATAATAAACGTTCCTGATACGGTTGGGATTGCAACACCGAGTTCAATGAAGGCACTGATCCGGATGCTTGCCCCTCAGATCGATGCCACGATTGATGTTCATTGCCATAATGATTTTGGTATGGCCACTGCAAACACCATCGCGGCAGTCGAGGGAGGAGCAACAGAGGTTCAGGTCACCGTGAACGGAATCGGGGAACGTGCGGGCAATGCAGACCTGGCCTGTACTGTAATGGCGCTCACTTCGATTTACGGCTGTGATACCGGGATAGTGACCGAACGGCTGGTCGAGACATCCCACCTGATATCCCGGTACTCAGGCATATCGGTATCTCCCAGTTATCCGGTGGTTGGCTCATTTGCCTTCTCACATGAGAGCGGCATTCACTCCCAGGGTGTCATCGAACACTCGAGTACCTTTGAACCCGGTATCATGACTCCTGAGATGGTTGGTCATCGCCGGCGGTTTAAACTGGGCAAGCATGTCGGCAGACATGCAGTCCGCGAGATGCTTGAACAGGTTCAGATCCGTCCTACTGATGAACAGGTAGATGAGATCGTTGTTCGAATCAAGAATATTGCTGCCAAAGGCAGGAAAGTAGAGGAGAACGATCTGTATGCCGTCGCCGAGTCGGTTATGGGGATAGAGTCTTCTGAGACCCACGTGATCCTCGATGATATCGCTATTATGACCGGCAGTCATCTCATTCCGACAGCAACCGTACGGGCCTTTATCGAAGGCAATGAACGTGTCTGCTGTATGACCGGAGCAGGCCCGGTCGATGCTGCAATGAAAGCACTGATTGGCATCCTGCCCAATGAAGCAGAGCTGAAAGAGTTCTCGATATCAGCAATTTCCGGTGGCAGTGATGCTATCGGTCATGTTACCATTGCGATAGAGGATGACAAGGGCAGAATCTTTGATGCAGGAGCATCAGGTGAAGACATCGTACTGGCCTCGGTTGAGGCAATGATACATGCATTGAATATGGTATACCGACATGGCAAAAACAATCGTTGAGAAGATCTTCTCAGAACAGTGCGGCAGGAATATTTCTGCAGGTGATGTAGTGATGGCACCGGTGTCAGGAGCAATGCTCCATGATATCACCGGCCCGCTGGCAATCGATAAGTTCTACGAAATGGGTGGAGATCGCGTATTTGATCCTGCAAAGGTCATCATGATGTTTGATCACCAGGCTCCGGCTGACTCACTGGATGCAGCTGAGAACCAGAAAAAGATGCGTATCTTTGCAAAGGAGCAGGGGATATATAATTATGATATCAAGGAAGGAGTCTGCCACCAGGTGACCATGGAGAAAGGAAGGGTCAGTCCTGGCGACATCGTCGTCGGCGGTGACTCCCATACCTGCACGTATGGTGCTGCAGGAGCTTTTGCCACCGGTATCGGCTCGACCGATCTCGGGTTTGTTCTCAGGTTCGGCTGCCTGTATTTCAGGGTTCCGGAGACCATCAGGGCCGAGGTTTCAGGCAGGTTTTCAGACCTGGTAGGACCAAAGGATCTCATCCTGAAGATGACCGGGGATATCGGGGCAGATGGTGCAACCTACCGGGCAATTGAGTTTTGCGGTGAGACAATTGAGAGGATGGGTATGGCAGGCCGGATGACCTGCTGTAACATGGCGATCGAGATGGGGGCAAAGGCAGGTCTCGTTCCTCCTGATGCAGTCACCCGGAGATGGTGCGAAGAGTATACATCCTGCACCTGGAAAGAGTTCGTCAGTGATCCCGGGGCAACGTACCACTCGACCCGTTCGTTTGATGTATCTGACCTTGTGCCACAGGTGGCAGTTCCTCATAACGTGGATCATGTGGTTGATGTCACTGCTGTTGCCGGGACTCCGGTTGACCAGGTGTTTATCGGGAGTTGTACCAACGGCAGGTACGAGGATCTCGCAGAGGCTGCCCAGGTTCTCAAGTACCGTTCGTTCTCGAACGATGTCAGGGTATTAGTCATCCCTGCATCACGGACCGAGTATTTAAAAGCACTTCGGGCAGGGATTATCGAGCGGTTCGTTGAGGCAGGAGCTCTCGTTGAGGCACCCTGCTGTGGTCCCTGTATGGGCGGTTCTTTCGGGTTAATAGCTGCAGGAGAAGTCTCTTTTGCAACATCGAACCGTAACTTCAGGGGCAGACAGGGGAGTACTTCAGGTGAGGTATACCTGGGTTCTCCGGCAACAGCCACAGCAACAGCGATAACCGGGAAAATTACGGATCCGCGGGAGGTGGCATGATGAGAGTGTGGCGTTTTGGTGATGACATCGATACTGATGCTATCATCCCGGGACGGTTCCTGACCATTAATGATCCTGCAGAACTGGCAAAACATGCATTTGAAGGGACTAATGATGCATTTGCACGGGAAGTATCGCCTGGTGACGTCATTGTTGCCGGACGGAATTTCGGGTGCGGCTCATCACGGGAACATGCCCCTCTTGCGTTAAAAGGAGCCGGTATTGGAATGGTGATAGCAAAGTCCTTTGCACGAATCTTTTACCGGAACAGTATCAACGTGGGTCTCCTGCCGGTCATCTGTCCGGATGCCGACTTTATCGGGGAGAACGACAGCATTGTTCCCAACCTGGCCGCGGGATACCTGGAAGCATCAGGCAGGCAGTTACCCATTGAACCGGTCCCTGAATTCCTCAAAAAGATCATCGATGCCGGTGGTCTCGTCAGCTATGCAAACCAGTTACACGGAGAGGATATATGTACAAGGTAGCGGTCATTCCCGGTGACGGGATAGGTCCTGAGATCATCGATGCAGGGAGAATGGTTCTTGATGCCGCCGGTGAGAAGTTCTCGTTTGATATCGAATGGGAACCTTTTGATATCGGTGCAGACCGGTATCTCGCCACCGGCGAGCTTGTGACCGAGGATGATCTCTCGGATCTTTCACGGTTCTCATCTATCTATTTTGGTGCAATCGGAGATGACCGGGTACAGCCCGGCATACTTGAGAAAGGGATATTGCTTGCCATCAGGTTTGCCTTTGATCAGTACATCAACCTGCGGCCGATCCGGATGCTTGCAGGAGCCGATACTCCGCTTGCAGGGAAAAAACCTGAGGATATCGATTTTGTCGTTGTCCGTGAGAATACAGAGGATTTCTACGTAGGAATCGGTTCCCGGTTTTCAGGGACGCAGAAGACCAGTCTTGAGGTTCTCCGGAATCTCTATTCGGTGAAGTTCGGACTTGATATACAGAGTGATGCCGAAGAGCTCGCGTACCAGATCGGTGTTGTCACACGGGAAGGGTCAGAGCGGGTTATCAGGTATGCCTGTGATCTTGCCATGACCCGGAAGAAGAAACTGACCTCGGTCGACAAGGCAAATGTGCTCTCTGATATCTATGGCCTCTGGAGGGATGTCTTTACCTCGACCACCCGATCCTATCCCGGACTCTTTACCGAATTTACCTATGTCGATGCGGTGACGATGTGGTTTGTCAAGAACCCTGAATGGTTTGACGTCGTGGTCACCCCGAACATGTTCGGTGATATCATTACCGATCTGGGAGCCATGATCCAGGGAGGACTCGGACTTGCACCGGGAGGTAACATCAATCCTTCCGGAACCTCGATGTTTGAACCGATTCACGGTTCAGCTCCCAAGTACAAGGGGTTGAATGTAGCAAACCCCTTTGCGACCATCTGGGCAGGTTCGATGCTTCTTGAGAACCTCGGTGAGCGGGAAGCAGCAGCAGCAGTCGTCTCAGCCATCGAGACTGCAATCACCAGTGGTGTTGTCACAAAAGATATGGGCGGAACCGGTTCTACCAGCGGTGTCGGCCGGTTTGTGGCTGATACCATCCGTTCATCGTGAGATCCCGTCTCTTTTTTGTTCTCTTTTTTTACACGCAACCGTTACGTGAGCGCTCTTGTTCTGATTCAGAAAAAATAGACGCTGAGGGGGAGATTTGAACTCCCGAGGGGCAAAGCCCCACAGGATTTCCAGTCCTGCGCCCTACCAGACTAGACTACCTCAGCATGTGCCTTATGGTATTGGAAACCAAGACCTTTAATGGTATGCCAGTTACGAAGAATCAGGGCGCTCTCTTTTCGTTCTTCCCCACATCCTGGGATATGTCCCGGGGTTCATAAAGACAATCCCGGGGCGGGCAACGATCCCGTGATCCCCGGGTTTATATCGTGATGAGCTGATGGTCGTCTTCCCGATACAGATGATCCTGCCATCGGTTGTATTCATTGCAACCGTCTCACCCATCTGGATATCATCACGGGAGACGACCCCGGTTCCGGCGAGTGCAGCACCATGGCAGAGTGCATCGACTGCACTGTCTTTTATAACGATACCGGGGAGATGGGATGTAACCGTCTCAAGGGGAAGAATCATTTTTTCTATCTGGTCTGCATCCCCTTCCCGGGCACGAATAACTGCCTCCTGCAGTTCATACAGACTGTGTGCCTCAGATTCGGGAAAGAGGCCTGACCGGATCCGTCGCAGCTCCTGCATGTGTGCACCGGTCCCGAGGTACAGGCCGATATGATGACAAAGCGATCTGATGTAGGTGCCTGAATCACAGGCGACAAAGAGAAGGACATCCCGCCCGTCGCGGTCGAGGATCCGAAGATCAATGATCTCCCTGATCCGTAAGTTTCGTTTCACCGCACTCCTCTTTGGGGGACGCTGATATATCTTCCCGGTAAAAAAGGTGACAGCCTTCTGTAGTTCCTCATCAGATACCTCATGATGGAGTCGGAGCAGGCAGACATACTCCTTGTCATCAAGGTGTAAAACTTCGGTCAGCCTGACTGCTTTTCCAAGAAGAACAACCAGAACGCCGGACACCTGGGGGTCAAGGGTTCCGGTATGCCCGACTGAAGAGATGCCAAGCATATCACGGACCCAGGCGGCGACCTGATGGCTTGAAGGTCCCCGTGGTTTGTCAATGATTATAATTCCGCCTTTTAGCGGGATGGGTATTTCGCTCAAATTCCCTGACCTTCCCTACAATTCTGTCTGGATCATATACATATTCAGTTCTTTCAGTGTTCCCTCAAGCGATCCGTCCCCGACAACATCAGGAGTCAGTCCGGCCTGCAGCATTGCAGCAGCGGTTGTATCGCCGATTGCGAGGAGGATTAAATCAGTCCGTCTTCTCCAGATGGCAGAGGTAAATGAGAATGCACTGGTAAACAGAAGTGCTTCAGCAGAGGAGAGGTCCAGTTCCTCGTGGGTAGGGATGAGGCGGTAACACGGATACTCATGTGGCGTTCCACCGGCATCCGTGATAGCACCGATGAGGTTCTGGTTGGGAACGTTAGCACGGGGGAGTCCGATATCCTTCTCCTTTATCCATTCCCCGAGATAAGGGACAAAGGCATGGGAATAGAATTTCGGCAGAATTTCGCAGAGTATCCCATGGGATCGCAGGACCTTTGCAGTCTGTGGCCCGATTGCAACGACCCGCGGGAGGCTCATTTTTGATAAAAGGGGTGCGATCCTGGCTGCAGGAAGGGCACTTGAGAAGAATATGCAGTCAAAACTGCCTGATTTTACATCCCTGATAAAGTCGTCAATAGTGTCCTGGTTTATCTCTGATATGAGTGGAGAGACCGAGTAGCAGTCATGTCCAAGTCTGAGACACCGGCTGCTGTCATCGGTATCCTTATCTTTTAGCCTGGTTATTGCGATCTTCATGATTGCCTTTCCCTCTCTCTCATGATTACCGGTTACTTTATGTGGTTCATCCACTTAAACCATGAGAACAAACTGGTATTTTCTGGTGAATATGTTCGAGATAATGGCGGGTGTTGTTGCCGGTGTTCTCCTTGGGGCCTTAAGTGGTCTTATACCGGGAATCCATGCAAACACCATGGCCGGCATCCTCATGGGTGCTTCCCCTGTTCTGTTTCCGCTGACCGGTCCTTATATGCTCGCAGCAGCTCTCTTCTCGACATTAATCACTCATACTTTTGTTGATATTATCCCTGCAACCTATTTTGGTCTTCCCGATCCTGACACCGCACTTGCGGTACTTCCGGCTCATGAACTCTGCATCGAAGGCAGGGCAGAGGAGGCAATCCGTTTGTCTGCCCTTGGCGGGTTATGGGGCCTTTTATTTGCCATTCCGCTCTCGGTTCTGGCATTGTTCTGCATACAATCCCTGCAACCCTTTCTTGACTGGGGTATCGGTCTGATTCTCATTGCGGTAATGGGTCTGCTCATCGTTCTTTCACAAGCCCCTTTCTTTGCCTTCTCTCTCTTTTTCGTATCAGGAGCTCTTGGTATCTTTGCATTTACGTATGAACCCCTCTCATGGCATCTCCCCGGAAGCAGTATCCTCATGCCATTGCTCACCGGTCTTTTTGGTGTTTCTGTTCTTATGGTCTCATCCGCAGGCCCGATACCGGTTCAGCGATACAGCGGTCTCTCATTTCCGGCAAAGACCACAATTATGAGTGCTGTTCCCGGCACGATCGCCGGAATTGTGGTCGGCTGGTTGCCCGGCCTCTCAAATGCATCGGCAAACGCCCTTCTCTCAGCAGTATTTCCCATCGGGAATGAAAAAAGACGGTACCTGGTAGCAACCGGTGCTGCCAACACGGCGAATGCAGTTCTTGGTCTTGCGGTACTGTATGCCATATCACGTCAGCGGAACGGGATCATGGTTATCCTTGCATCGATAGAGATTCCCCCGTTTTTCACGCTTCTCTTTGCAGGAGCTCTCGCCGGACTGTGTGCCTACGTGGTGACGATACTCCTGTCAGGAACATCCGGACTCTTTAGCGGGCATGATGCACGAAAAATCAGTCTTTTTGTTATCGGGTTTGTTTTTGTCCTCTGTGCGATTCTTACCGGACCATTCGGTCTTTTTATCCTGATTCTCGCGATACTTGTCGGATTGATTCCCTATCTCGTCCAGATACCACACATCTATTGCATCGGGTGTATCACCGTTCCGGTTATTCTGTACTCATTTGATTTGTTGGGGTGAAGATTCCTGGAACATCCTGATTTGAGAATAACGGTATTAATGCGGTATTTTTGGATGGCTGTATCCTCTTATGTATCGAACATTCCCATCTTCTTATTTCACCGGAATAAAATCAGCAGGGCTCCGATGCACTCTAATAATCTCGTGTCAGATGAGTGATAGATACGATGCAACAGTACTGGTTTGGTGATATCAGAAAGAACGAATCAGGAGCGGAACTTATCCCTGCACCGGGAGATGACGCGGATCTGGTAGCCAGGATCAGATATGTACAGGAGAAGAAGGCGACTTCTGTTCCCCTGACCTCCCGTGATATGCAGCTGGTATACAAACACCAGGACCGGTCGGATTATCTGTCCCGGCTCCGTCGTGTTTCTATCCTTCTTGCCAGAGAGATGGTTGAGGAGAAGTATAAGACAGGGGACCAGGAGCTGATACACCTGGTAACGATTATAGATGAACTGGACCGGATGGCAGGCAGTCTCGGGGATCATGTAGTACAGTGGCACGATATCCGTACCCTGACGTTTGAGAGAAAGCAGCAATCCCGTTCAATGAAGGGGATCATGGAGGATCTGTCAGCCGGTAACGATCCGGTTATTGCACCGGTTGCAGAAGAGATGGTGCATCTCTACGAGATTCGCAGGCTCCTCTCCTGTCAGGTACAGGAGATTGCAGGTGATCTCATGCCAAACACCTCAGCCCTTCTCGGCCCTCTTGTTGCTTCGCGTCTCATGACTGCCGCCGGAGGTCTTTCCCGACTGGCTGAACTTCCTGCATCCACAGTTCAGGTAATGGGAGCCAGATCAGCACTCTTTTCCCACCTCGTTGCCGGAACACCTCCTCCAAAACATGGTATCCTGTACCAGCACAGCCGTGTTCATCGTGCACCGGCACAGAGAAGGGGGCGGGTATCGCGGGCTCTTGCTGCAGTCGTTGTGATCGCTGCACGGATCGACTGGTATCGTAAAGAGAAGGATCCGGTTTTTCTTGCCCGGGCTGAGGCAAAGATAAAGAAGGCAGGGTTGAGATGAACCCGATAAAACAAGATATTCCCTACCATGATATGCATTGATGGCACATTAGTATCCCCGGGAAAGCCCGGACCCGCTGACCGGAATATCCAGGGATACCGGGTCTGGCAGCCCCAAAAAAGCAAGTTCGCCGCACTCTGGTATGCCGGGGTGGGAAGGGACAGGATCGATCTTACCAAAGATACCCGTATCCTGTATCTTGGTGCCGGTAATGGATCTACAGCCTCGTTCTTTGCAGATTATTGCGAGGTTGTGTATGCGGTTGAGTTTGCACCGTGGCCCATGAAGGATTTAATCCTCCTCGCATTGCAGCGAAACAATATCATTCCCATCATGGCTGATGCCAGGAACCCTGCGTTATACCTGCCAGTGGTTGAACCGGTAGATTACCTGTACATGGATGTGGCACAACCGGACCAGGCAGGAATTGCGATAGCAAACCGTATCTTTCTTCGTGATTCCGGCATCCTAATCCTTGTATTAAAAACGAGGAGTATCTCGGCCGGAGACTCACCCGGGGTTATCGTAGAGAGAACAGTAACCAGACTTACCGGACATTTTCAAATACTGGCGCACCGGTTGCTGGAACCATACTACCCGGATCATGCAGGAATCGTTTGTATGAAGCGATAACAATGGTTTTAATCAGACATGGTACCGGGATGAGGAATTTTGTATTAAAGGGGATTGGATTAAAAAGATGAGATAATAGCCCGAAGCAGATTCGAACTGCTGTCACAGGGTCCAGAGCCTTGTATGATTGACCTCTACACTATCGGGCTTTTGTGCCTTACTTTGTACGAGTTGAAACGATTAAAATATTACTGTTATCCGGTATCACACCGGAAAAATGCCTGCCTCATCCTGATCTGAATCCGGGACACCGTTTTATCAGGGGATAAAATATTGATTCCTGCGCGAGATATGCAGTTCCCGGTCAAAAGTAATCCTCCTGTCTGAAAAACCTGGGATCGTTCTTCTCTCAAGAAGGTTTATATCTGCTCAAATCCTAAAATTCTCTGCAGTAATTTTGTTTTTCTTCAGGGTGTAAGACCAAAAAGGATATATTAGGGCTTCCCCAAATATTTGATCATATTCCGATTTTATCGGAGTATGCAGCATCTCAATGACCGGTATCCTGTCTATGCCGGAGACGGTTGTTGTATGCGGATTGAACGTACACGTGGATGTACGGAGGACACACATGAACAAACAAATTAGTATCGCTCTGGTAGCATTCGTTGCTCTGGCACTTCTTGTTCTGCCGGCAGCAGCAGCAACCAACATCATTTCACAGGGAGATGTCGTGTTCATTGGTGAACAGGGACTCGATGTATCCCGTGCACTTGGTGGTGCAAGCCAGATAGCATGGTGGGCGTCAGGAACTGACCCCGCGAAGGATGTCCCCAGTGACACCATGAACATTGGAGATGCATCCAGCTTCTATGTCGCACCAGCAGACTTTGTTGGTCAGACCGGAAACTGGTATCAGTATCCATTCATCAACGGGACCCAGACCGTTGCATTCACCGTTAAGGAACCATCAATCAGTGCAAAGATTATGGATGGATCCACCGGTGAGGATGTAACCGGCAAGGCAATTCCCGTAGGTCACTTCGGAAACTTCCGTCTTGAAACGAACATGTATTCCATTGCAGACAGGGCACAGTTCCAGGCTGCAGATGGTCCAGTCAAAATCAAGGTCAAGAGCCGCGATGGTGCAACCTACTCAAGCCTGTACGGTGCAAACAACGCTGTACACTCTCTTGTGGGTGTCACTCCCGGTGGACAGATCTGGTACTGGGTAGGCGGCGCCTCGATGGCAGCAGCAGACGGGTGGAACACCGCAGCTGTTGATGACAACGAGAACCGTTACTACAAGTCAGGCGTGTACACTGCATGGGCAGAGTGCAACCTCAACGGCATGAAGGACAACTATGTTGCACCTGATGGCTCTGACTACACCGGAAAGACTGTTACCGGATTAGCAACTGTTACGATTGCAACAGACTCAGTCAACATTGAAGCAAGCGAGGACTCAGTTACCCGTGGTAACCAATTCTCAGTCACCGTTACCGGTATCCCCTCACAGCTCTACTACCTGTGGGTAAAAGGAACCGGTTCAATGAGTGGTCAGCCTACCGACCAGCCTCCAATGATCTCACTGGCACAGGCAAGCGTCTATCAGGACCAGCCAGGTGGCCCGTATACCATTGGTTCATACCAGTATGAGGGTGGCGCAGGCAAGACACTGAAAGAAGATGTCCCCAAAGCTCCAGAGGACGGTGTCAAGTACTATGCTCAGGTTGAGACCAGTACCAGTGGAACCAGAACTGTTGGATTCACAACCTCAAAAGACACCAAAGACAAGAAGTACACAATCCGTGTAGAGAAGCTCTCAGGTAACCAGTACAAGTCTGATGAAGTCGACATTCTGGTTGAAGAGGGTGAAGTGACTGTTGTTGCAGAAGGTACACAGAGCTACTACCTCGGTGAGGAAGTCAAACTCGTCGGTACCAACTCCGAAACCAGCTACACGTACCTGTTCATTACAGGTCCAAACCTGCCAACCAATGGTGGACAGTTAATCTCCCCGCGTGATCCGGTAATCAACGGACAGCCCGCAACCTTTACCGTTGCAGATGTTCAGGATGACTTTACCTGGGATTACAAGTGGCAGACTGCAAACCTTGAGATTGACGCAGGAACGTATACCATCTACGCATTAAGTGCGCCAAACAACAGGGAATCATTAAGTGACGCCCAGTATGGAACCGTCTCAGTCGTAATCAAGAAGCCGTTCATCAGTGCACAGGCATCAACCGGTGTCGTTGCAAAGGGTGACAAGCTTGTGATCCGCGGAACTGCAGAGGGTGACCCGTCAGCCGGTGTTGCAATATGGATCCTTGGAAAGAACAAAGCTCTCTACTCAACAGAAAGTGTCAACGATGACATGACCTTTGAGTATGAGGTTAAAGGCGCAACCACCCAGACCCTGTACAGTGGTCAGTACTTCGTGGTCATCCAGCACCCGATGTACAACGATCAGTTCGATGTCTATCCAGATGACTCAACCGACCCACAGTATGTGCTCGGTACCTACCCACAGGCAGGATCTGAGATATTCAAACTTGCAGGACCAGGCAGCCTTCAGGGCACCGACGCTGCAGAAGCACTCGTCACTGCACTGAACCAGGCAATGATTGATGATACCTATACCAAGATGCAGTTCCTGGTAGAAGAGCCCAAGATCACCATCCTCCCAATCGGTGAGCAGATGGTCGGTTCAAAGTTCGACATCAGTGGTACAACCAACCTTATGTATGATGACGATGACCTCCTCGTTGAAGTTACATCATCCTCATTCAAGCCAACTGACAAGAGCCAGAGTGGCGAATTCAGTGGCGTATCCGGAACTGTTCCGGTTGTCAAGGGTACCGATGGTGTGAACAAGTGGTCATTCCCAGTTGATGCATCAACCTTCAAGCCTGACGAGTACATCGTCAGAATTTCAGGTATCACCAACGAGGTTGTTGAGACAGGCATTTTCAACGTTGTTGAGTTCAGCGGTCAGCCGATCGTTGCACCAACCCCTGAAGTGACCCCTATCGCAACCCCTGAAGTAACTCCGGAAGTAACTCCGGAAGTTATTCCAGAAGAGACCCCTGAACCAATTCCAACCGAGACTCCAACTCCAACGCAGTCTCCAGGATTTGGTGCACTTGTTGCATTAAGCGGACTTGTTGCAGTTGCATTCCTTGTAGTGCGCCGCAGCTAATCCTGACTAATCCTTTTTTTTCGTTGTTTCTACCCCCATTTGAGAGATCCGGGTAGATAGCGTTTTTTGAATTTTATCATCATTGTCTTATAGGAAGAGGCTCATATGAGTCTTTATGAAACTGAGTGTAAAAATACTCGATATTGCATCACGCGGCGTATTACTTCACTACGATGATGCCAAACAGATTGGTGTCTTTGAGGGTGACCGTGTCAAGATACTCAACGAGAAGACCGGTACCGCAACCGCAGATTTTGTGATGACAACCTCTTCACTTCTGGTGAAAGGGACCTGTGGAATCTACCGGAAGACCAATGATATGGTTGGTCTTATTGACGGAGATACCACTGAGGTCAGGGTCGCAATACGTCCTGTATCACTTGAATATATCAGGAATAAGATGGACGGAGCACGACTTACTCATGATGAGATAACAACAATTGTCCGGGATATCGTAAACGATGATCTCTCCCCCTGTGAAGTGACTGCTTTTGTTACGGCAACGTATATCAATACCCTCGATATCGATGAGATTGAGTTCCTGACCCGTGCCATGGTTGATACCGGAGAGAAATTATCGTTTCATACAAGTCCGATTGTTGACAAGCACTCCATTGGTGGTGTTCCCGGCAACAAGATCTCATTTCTGGTTGTTCCCATCATTGCTGCAGCCGGTCTTTTAATACCAAAAACCTCTTCACGTGCGATAACGGGAGCCGGTGGAACCGCTGATCTGATGGAGGTCCTTGCTCCGGTTGCTTTTCCGGCTTCTGAGATCCAGGTGATGACCGAGAAGACCGGCGGGGTCATTGTCTGGGGTGGTGCGACCAACATCGCTCCTGCTGATGACAAGATAATCCTGCAGGAGTATCCGTTTAAGATAGATGCCATCGGTCAGATGATAGCAAGTGTTATGGCAAAAAAATGTGCCGTGGGTGCTGATATTATCGTTATAGACATTCCGGTCGGTAAATACTGTAAGGTGCATGATGTCGTAGAGGCGAGAAAACTGGCCAGAATGTTTATTGAACTCGGGGAGCGTCTTGGCATGCAGGTTGAGTGTTCCCTGACCTATGGCGATGCACCGGTCGGGCATGCCATCGGACCGGCACTCGAGGTAAAAGAAGCATTAGCCGTGCTGGAAGGAGCAGATCACCCGAGATCACTCATCCAGAAGAGCACTGCGGTTGCCGGCATGGCCCTTGAGATGGCTGGGAAGGCCGGAAAGAACGACGGGGAGCGGGTTGCTCTCGAGATTCTGAAGAGTGGCAGGGCACTTGCAAAATTTAAGGAGATGATAGAGGTTCAGGGAGGAAACCCTGATATAACCAGCAATGATGTGAAACCGGGAGATCACGTTTATGTTGTCCGTGCAGCAAGTGACGGTTATGTCATCTCACTTCATAACAAAGCACTCATCACGATTGCACGTGTTGCAGGAGCCCCCAGTGATCATAGTGCCGGGGTATATCTGCATGCAAAGCAGGGAACGTATCTAAAAGAAGGGGAACCGATATTCTCTATTTATGCAGAGAGAAGATGGCGGCTTGAGAATGCAATACAGGAAGGAAGAAGACTTATGCCGGTAGTTGTTGAAGGAATGCTGCTTGATCGCGTTCCTCACACCCAGTCATCTTCCTGGCGGATGAGCAGAATATGAATTACGGACCCAGTGGGAATCGAACCCACGTCCCCGGGTCCGAAGCCCGGAAGGATATCCGCTACCCCATGGATCCTCTCAACAGATTTCCATCATAACCTATTAAACCTTTTTTATCGATCTGTATAGTACATATGATCCTTTCATCACGATCCATTCAGGATCGAATTCATGAACCCGATACATCCCGGCGTATTGTTATAACCGACTACAGCACAGAATCACAGCAGCCTGCCTCATATGACCTCCGTTGTGCCGATTCGGTGACCCTGGCTCCCCATGCCGTAACGCTTGTATCAAGTCTTGAATGGGTAGAACTGCCAGGAGATCTAGCTGCCACACTGATGTGCCGGTCTTCGCTTGGTCGTAAGGGGGTTCTTATCGGGGGAGGATATGTCGATCCCGGATTTCGGGGACACCTGACGCTGTGTCTGGTACATATGGGATCACAAAGCGTCTCCTTTCAGTCAGGTGAGCGGATCGTGCAGATGATCTTTCATGAAGTAACAGACGGTGATCATTGGTATAACGGACAATATCAGGACAGTGTAGGGGCAATTGAGGCACGATGATACGGACTGAACGGAAATACGTCGAGATACTGATGATATTGAAAGAACATCAGGAACCCATGGGAGCAAAACGGCTCAGCGAGCTGCTTGCAGAGAGGGGGTATGTAATGACCGATCGTGCAGTTCAGTACTATCTCCGGTACCTTGATGAGTGTGGATTTACCAGGAAAATCGGCAATCTTGGCCGTGTTCTGACGCCTGAAGGACTGCAGGAGACAGAGAGTGCCCTTGTAGACGAACGCATCGGGTTCGTGATATCAAAGCTCGAACGTCTTGCATTCCGCAGTACATTTGATCCCTTTACCGGAACCGGTGACATTGCCTATAATCTGACCATTGTCGATGAGGATAACCTCGAACCACTCCTGGACTCGTTTGAAGATGTTAAAAGGGCAGGATGTGGTTTTTTTAACTCATACCGGGTCATTTACTCTGATTATCGCATTCCTCCCGGGAATGCCGGTATCATGACCGTCTGCAGCATCACCATGGATGGTGTCCTGCAGCACAACGGCATACCGGTACAGATGGCATATGGTGGCAGGATAATGGTTGAAGAGAAAAAACCGCAATACTTTGCGGATCTCATCAGGTATCAGGGTACAACCATTGATCCGTTAGCATTATTCATCTCATCCGGCCTGACATCAATTACCGGTTATATCGGGACAGGAACCGGCATACTCCTTGCAAATGTACGGGAGATCCCGGTGTATGCAAAGAAAAGGGCTTTGGAAGTCTCGGAAAGCATGCAGTCAAACGGGTTTATTTTTCCCCTGGAGATGAGATCCGGCAATATCTACAATCTCGTGGGAGATCCGAACCGGATATCCCTTGTCTCCTATTCAGGGATGAACTATGTGGGTCACGCTATCGAGAACCAGATCCCGGTAACGAACGAGATTGGAGCGGGGAACATCCCGTTTGCAAAGATATCTGAGTGACCCTTACGGCAGTTCTTTTTCTTCTCACTGTTCCCGAACAAGAATCTTTTAAAACCTGGTGCCAGGCAATACAAAGAAAAAATCAGGAAAGAATGATTCAGTTCCTTAAACCTTATTCTGCAGAAGAGTTCTCTTTATTCTGACATAAAAACCGGTCATTGAGCTCCTGCAACCGGGGAATACCGCGAAGGCCGGCAAGGATTATCAGGACCGCCACCTGGTTTCCTTCCCTGACCGAGATGGGAAAATCTCCTGACCTGAGTTCGTACCCTGCAATACTCGAATCAAGCCAGGTACGGACAGCCATAAACCCCTTCATCGAGAGTTCCTGTTCCGGCCCGGTCAGAAGAACCAGCGCTTTTTTTGCCGTTGTCAGATCGCAATTGACAGAATTATTCCGAAAAACTGCTGTTTGTGCCAGGTTTACGATCCGGGTTGCACGTTCCTGTCGTTCAATAAGGGAGACATCTTTTGGGATAAACCTGCTAAAGAGAGAATCAGCTTTGAGGTCTTCTGTTGCGTACCCAATGGAAATAAACCCTGTTTTCGTTATGGTGTTGAGTATCTCGTTGGTATCAAGGACCATCTCAGGTGCCCTGTCCTGGATCTCTCCGGCATGAATAAGAAGGTTCATGCGTTGTGCAATCTCCCGATTTACCAGATGGTAGGGATCAGGAACTGTCTTTTCAGATGATTCCTTTCTGCTGTTTGAACCGGTCTTCCCTTCGATTGGTGTCCCTGTTAATGTAAGATGGTTTCTGATTTTGCTGCACCAGACCTCGTTATCAAACAGGATAATACCATCAAGTATTTTTTTTATTCTCACGAGATCATGGGTTGCCTTCTGTAACACTGCATCATCTTCAGATGCCTCCGGGATTGTACACAGACCAAAAACAGGTTCAACCAGGGTTGAACGGAGAATCTTTACAATATCAGGAAGGATATCGATGAGGAATCCCCCGAGACCGACACAGATAAGAATTGCATCGTGATCCTCGGTATCAAACGCTCGTATCTTTGTACTGACCTCCTCGATAGTCAACGCTTTTGTGAGGCAGTCGGGGTTATGTAACTCTTCTACAGGGAAGTAAAACTTGGCATTAGGGTTGATATATTCCAGACTTTCAAGGAATAATCCGTCATTATCGATAGCAATTGCGTTAACTCCACGGTTTTTTGTGTTTCCCGCCTGTGATGCGATGGTATCTGCTATCCTGCTTCCGGCTGTTCCAAGACCAATGGCTAATACTTTCATGAGGATTCCTGGATATGGTATTATGGTAGTAGTACTGGTATTATCCCGAAAATTATGGGTTCTCACCAATATATTGTTCTTATCAATGAGATATAAGAATCGTGCATACTTTGTTGTATGGTGCTTAGAGATATTGCGTAGTGTGGGATAAGAGCGTTTTGCATGATCATGAAAGTCTCCGATCCTCTTAACTCATAGATATGGTCTTTTTTTAGAAAAATATCAATGCGCCTTTGTCTTAAATGACCGGGTACGGGGGAAATCAGGATATGATTACGGGAAAAAAAAGAAAAATTGAGTATTTTTTGATAAATACACAAGGATCAAATGATAATTTATTTAATGTCAGGTGTTTTACATTCCACTGAGGTGTAAACCCCATGAGTTATGGAATTGAATTCGTTCCAGGCAACATATCAGTAAAACAGGTAGTTAATTACTGTAAGCTTGCCGAACAGAAAGACATTGACTATGCCTGGATTACCAATCACTACAACAACCGCCACTGCTATCCTACCCTTGCAGCTATTGCACAGGCAACAGACAGCCTGAAGATGGGTCCGGGTATCATGAACACGTTCACAGACACCCCTGCAGCCATTGCATCCTTTGCCTGCACGCTGAATGAGATCTCTGATGGCCGTGCAGTACTTGGTATCGGACCAGGTGACCTTTCAACCCTTCCGAAACTTGCAATTAAAGCAGAGAAACCGGTTGCACGTCTGAAAGAAGGTGTCAAGCAGATAAAAGCACTCTGTACCGGTGAAGAGGTTAAAAAGACCGGGAACATGGAATTCTTTGATTATGACGGTGCAAAGCTGACCGGTGTAACCCTCCCCGGAAAGGCAGGTATTCCCGTCTACATTGGTGCACAGGGCCCCAAGATGCTGGAACTCGCAGGTGAGATCGGAGAAGGAGCACTCATCAACGCATCAAATCCAAAAGATTTCGATATTGCCATCCCAATCATCAAGAAGGCATGTGAGGCCGTCGGCAAGAAGAAGTTTGATGTTGGTGCCTATACCGCAATGTCAATTGACATGGACGAGAAGAAAGCACGCAACGCAGCAAAGATTGTTGCAGCATTTATTGCAGCCGGCTCACCACCTGAGCTCTTACAGCGTCACGGTCTTGATTTAAACAACGTGGCAAAGATAAAAGAAGCACTTGGACGGTTTGATTTCAAGGCTGTCGGTGGACTTGTCGGAGATGCAGAGATCGATGCATTCACGATTGCAGGAACTCCTGACATAGTGAAGCAGAAATGTGATGACCTGATGAAATCAGGTGTTACCCAGATCATCTTTGGTTCACCACTCGGACCAGACATGACCAACTCCATCCGCCTCCTTGGAAAGTACATCGTCTGATATCAAAAACCATCCCTTTTTTAAGAGACCGTGTTATGGATGACCGGTTTTATTGTATCGGGAAACCGGGCATTTCTGGATATGGCATCGAGTATCGGAAAGAGTGTTATACCGGATTTGTATCACGCATAGCTCCCCTTCGGATCCGGAAAAAACTAGCAGCACCTCCCGAGTCCTTTGAGAATATTCCCTGCCCGTTCTGTTCTCCGCAGGTACATATGGTTACTCCGACCTTTCCTGATGGCAGCCGTTTCTGCCGGGGCGAGAGCGTTACCTTCCCGAACCGGTTTCCCTTTGCACGATTTCATACGGTCACGGTTATCACGAAGGATCATAGAACAGAGTCATTTTTAGTGAATCAGATTGCTGATGCATTACATGCCCAGGTTACCCTTCTTCGGGATGAACCCGGATTTCCTTCCATTAACTGGAACTACCTGGTAAGTGCAGGTGCAAGTCTGAATCATCCTCATATGCAGGGTCTGGCTGATGATTATCCCTGCTTTTTCTATCAGAGATATCTCGAGGCCGGTAGACAGTATTTCCGGGATCACGGGATCCTGTACCGGGATTCCTTTAAGGAAGAGATACGGCAGTCACCACAATACCTCTTTGGTGATGATCTCTTCTGGTATGCACACCCGGTACCGGCAGGTGAGCGTGATATCAGGTGTCTTTTACCCTTCTCTGAGATCGGTTCATTCATACCTTATATCAACCGGTTTGCAGAAGATCTTCTCAGGATTCTTCATTTTTACCGTGCTACCGGTTCCAATGCCTTTACCCTTTCTCTCTTCTTTGATGAGCAGAGAGAAGAGAAAAAGAATAAAAAATCCCGGGGTTACACCGCATTTTGTATTATTATTGCCCGCATCAATCCGAACCGTGATTCCCGCTCAGACTCAACATATATGGAACGGATACACCTTGAACCGGTTATCATGACATCTCCGGAAAGAGTGGGTGAAGAGTTCAGATCGATCTGTCAGGGTTCGTACGGGGTCTGATCCGCAAACCGAATTTCGGATGCAGGAAACACCTCCAGTCCCGTTGATATTCATCACGAGCGGGTTTGTATGCAGATGCCCTGATAGAGAAATTCGTTTCTTAATGATAGAAATACCTGATATTCCGAGATCTGATATCCGTAAAGAGACAGGAGTGAGTTCGGAAAAAACGGTTACGAATACGATAGCGGGACGGGAAAAAACGCAGAAAAAAAGTGATTTTCCCCTGGTTTTACCAGGGTTTTGAGATGAGTTCTTTCTTCTCAACGCGTGTTCCGTCGTTCTTGTGGGGTTTGCGGATGACACCGTCGACTGACTTCTCGATCTCACGTGCTTCATCACAGATGAGCATGGCCTGTCTCATAACTTCGTGTGCTGATGCAACGATGGGGGTATAGTTCTCATGTCCCTTGGTCATGAAGCAGCCTTTCACGTTGATGCCTGCAACTGATGAGGCCATTTCATATGCTGCGCGTGCCTTTGCAAGGGCATAGGGGTTGGAAAACTCTCCTTCGACTGCCTTGTCCGAGGTCATGACGATCTTTGGCAGGACTAAGTCTGCACCTTTCTTCCCGGCCTTGACCTGATCAATAACGTCATCCAGCGCGTTCTGAAGTTTGCGGAAAGCGCCGGTAAGAGCGAGAACCTTAACCAGGTTGCCATTGTAGTCTGCCATCTCGATAGGGTCGAGGAATTCACGCCGTGCACCGATCATTGCATCGGCTTTCATGATGATATATCCAAAAGAACTTGCCTTGAGTGCCTCAAAGTCTTCCTTCTTTGTTGTAATATCATCAGTGATGACAACGACCGGGATACCGGCTGCTGCGAGTGCTTCCCGTGCACCTTTTGGACCAGGAAGAACGCCGTTCGGTGATACAACGATACAGAAATCAGGAGCCCATGCCTTCATGTTCGTGACGACGCGGTCGATATCCTCGGGCTGTAACTTGGTCCCACTGGTTGCCATGAATGTCTGCATGTCTTCACGGTCTGCACGCTCGTCGAGCAGCAGTTCTGCCATAACACCACTTGCGATGTTACCTAATTTTGCTATTCCTACTTTTACTACCATGTTGCACCTAAAGGTTTTACAACGAGTATTGGATTAGATAACCTAATAAAAGTTTTGAATTCGTTCTGGAGCAGACCCGATTTCTTTTGCCTGATAATAACCGGTCCGTTAAATCAACCGGATATAACCCTTTTTTGCACCGGCAGGGCAGATCATAATCGGATTGGTTTTTTGGTCTGATGGTACTTTTTTTTAAACAATTCAGCCGGTTTTCACGTAGTTTTTTTAACCGATCCCTATGAGGCCTCCCGGAGTAACTAAGGAAAAGTGATTTACCTTACCGGGGCATATTGATCTCATATGAAGGATGGTCTATTAACTGATAGACAAAAAGAAGTCCTGAGATACCGGAAATCAGGCATGACACAGCAGCAGATCGCAGATATTATTGAAACCTCGAAGGCAAATGTCTGTACCGTTGAGAAGTCTGCATGGGAAAATATCAGGCGTGCACGTGAGACACTTGATTTTTTATATTCCCTTGATGCAAAACATCTCTGTGTTATTGAACGGGGAACAGACCTCCTTGATGCGGTTCACGTTATTTATGATGCAGCAGAGAAGGAAGGTATCAAGGTCCAGTATGATTCGGTTGAACTGATGAATAAGATCCGTGATGAGATCCATGAAAAATCCAAATCACGGCTGATTAGGCATCCTATCAATGTTTATCTCAAAGAGGACGGAGATCTCTATCTTGAGTAGAACTCTTTCCCATACTCTTTTATACTATTTTAGGCAATTACATAAGAAGCCCGGGAATCATCCTGCTTCACAGGATGCCTTCCCAGATCCCGATATCCTTTTCTTTGAGAGAGAAGGAAGAAAACGGAGTTGTTTATACAACCGGGCTGAATCAGTGGGATGTGATGATAGCAAGGGTTGAGTGTCATTGGTGATTGCGACTCACCCGTGACAGGCCCGTGTCTGTGGGATTAAAAATCCTTTAGAACTGCTTACCCGTCACGCATCTCTTTACCGAAGACCGGTCGTCAGATGAGTACTATTTACGTATTCTATCCGCATCACAGGGAATGGATTCTGGCAGGATATCCTGCGTGAAGGCCGAACAGGTGCCTGTGTGATGTTTCTGGAGAATTCGGAAGAGTTACCATCTCTGTCAGGCCTGCTACAATCAGGCAGACTGACTCTCATACCTGAGGATGTACCGATCCTATCCGCCAGATGCCGGTATTGCTGTTGCGATTAAGCGGTACCGTTATCGGATGGCAAACAATCAGGAATAAGATACCCATGTCAAAAACACACAGGCCCCGTATGGGTTCTCTGGCATACAGCCCAAGGAAACGAGCGCAGAGTCAGGTTCCGCGTTACCATTCCTGGCCTGTATACAAGGGAGAACCAGCCCTTCAGGGTTTTGCCGGCTACAAAGTGGGAATGACCCATATTATTATGGCCGATGACCATGTCAAGAGCCCGAATGAGGGAAAAGACGTTATGGTTCCGGTAACGGTACTGGAAGTCCCTTCCATGAAAGTAGCTGCGGTCCGGGTCTACATCCAGGACTCGTATGGAAAACATGTCCTTACCGATGTCTGGGCAGATGAGGTGGATACGGAAGTGTATCGCCGAATCAGCAGGCCGAATCAGAGAGAGACTGAGAAGAATCTTCAGAAAGCCCGTGAAGCAATAGAGAATGGCAACGCAGTCGATGTATTTGCCCTTACCTACACCCGTCCGTCCGTCATATCCGGAGTCCCGAAGAAGGTCGCAGACCTTATGGAGACCAAGATCGATGGTGGCAGTATTGATGAGAGGTTTTCGTATGCACTCTCCCTGCTCGGTCAGGAGATCAGTGTCTCCTCGTACTTCAGATGCGGGCAGTATACTGATATCACCGCCATCACCAAGGGAAAAGGGACACAGGGTCCGGTCAAACGCTGGGGTGTTCATCTGAGAAAACGGAAACACTCCCGTGGTGGAAAAGAACGCCATATCGGTACCTTAGGTCCCTGGACACCGCATCATGTCAGATGGCAGGTTCCCATGATGGGACAGATGGGATATCATCAGAGGACCGAGTTTAACAAACGGATCTTAAAGATTGGAGATGATGGTTCAGATGTCAACCCTTCCGGGGGTTTTCTCCATTACGGTGAGGTTCGCAATCCCTACCTGCTGATCAAGGGTTCCGTTCCTGGTCCGACAAAGCGTGTTGTCAGGATACGGCATGCAATGAGGCAGGGAGAACACGAGGTCAGGGAGCCTGCAGTCAGCTTTGTCAGTCTGCAGAGTAAGCAGGGGTGAGATCATGAAAGCACAGGTTTTATCATTAACCGGAACGGTGGATCATGAGATTGATCTTCCTGAAATCTTTGACGAGCCCTATCGTCCGGATCTCATAAAAAAGGCAGTTATCGCTATCCAGAGCAGAAGGCGTCAGCCGCACGGTACCTACGTGTATGCCGGGATAACCGCATCAGCAGAATCCTGGGGATCAGGACGGGGTGTCGCACAGGTACCACGTTTAAAAAACAGCTCACGGGTAGCAAAGATTCCGCAGGCCCGGGGCGGTCGTGCAGCCCACCCGCCAAAAGTAGCGAAGATCCTCATTAGGGACATAAACAAGAAAGAAAAGCGAAAAGCTCTTTTTTCAGCACTCGCTGCAACAACAAATCCGGATCTTGTCAGATCCCGTGGTCACCGGTTTGAGGGGAGTCTTCCCTTTGTTCTTGATAACCAGTTTGAGGATCTGCAAAAGACAAAGGATGTCATCGGTGTTCTCAGAGCGATAGGTGTTTATGCTGATGTCATCCGTGCAGAGAACAGCCGGAAGGTCCGTGCCGGCAGAGGAAAAATGCGTGGCCGCCGGTACAAACAGAGAAAGAGTCTCCTTATCGTCACCGGAGACACTCCGCTCGTGGCGGCAGGGAATATTGCAGGTGTTGATATCGCATCCGCCTCTTCACTCAACGTGGAGATGCTTGCACCAGGAACACAGTCAGCCCGCCTGACACTCTATACCGAGAATGCAATCTCAATGCTTGGCGGAGGTGATCAGTAATGGTACTGAAGTATCCCTATGCAACTGAAAAAGCAACAACCGCTGTTGATGAGAAGAGTCAGTTACAGTTTATCGTTGACAACCGGGCAAGCAAAGCCGATATCAAGCGTGCCATCGAGAAAACCTTCGGCAAAGAAGTCACCGCTGTCAATACCATGATGACGACGAAGGGCAGAAAGAAAGCAACCATTAGTTTCGCAGATAACAAGGCTGCTGAAGAGATCATGAGCCGACTTGGGATCATGTAGGTGAGAAGATGGGACATCGTATTACTACACAGAACAGGGGTCGTGGGGGGCCGGTATACCGGGCACCATCACACCGCTATAAGGCAGAACTCAAGCATCTTGGAAGATTTGATGCTGCTGTCAATGCCAGAATCATTGATATCGAGCATGATCCGGCGAGGAACACGCCGATTGCTCGTGTCCAGCTCGAGGATGGGGGCAAAAATTACGTCCTTGTCACTGAGGGTATGGGTATCGGCGATGAGATTGCATGGGGCAGCGGAGTCGAGGTAAAGAATGGGAACACGATCCCTCTCGGGGAAGTACCAACCGGGTTTTATGTCTGCAACATCGAAGGCAGACCCAACGATGGCGGTAAATTTGTTCGTGCCAGTGGTGTTCAGGCCATGGTCACCGATAAGGTAACCGGCAAAGTTGCGGTCAGGATGCCGAGTGGATCAACCAAGTGGTTCAATGCACACTGCATGGCCACGATCGGCATCGTTGCAGGCGGTGGAAGGAACGAGAAACCGTTTGTGAAAGCCGGAAAGAAGTACCACAAGATGAAAAACAGTGCAAGCAACTGGCCACGGGTTCGCGGTCAGGCGATGAATGTCATTGATCATCCCTTTGGTGGTGGAGGACACCAGCACTGCGGACGACCAAAGACCGTGAGCCGGAATACACCGCCCGGAAGAAAGGTTGGTCATATTGCTGCACGACAGACAGGAAGGAAGTGATCCGGGATGGCAAAAAAAGTTCAGAAGAAGTTACCACGACGGAAGGAAGAGTTTACCTTCCATGGCTACCGGATTGACGAACTCAAGGCGATGAGCCTTTCTGATCTCATCCCGGTGATGCCGGCATCAGCGAGAAGAAAAGTGAAGCGGGGATGGAAGGAGAGCGAGGAGAAGTTTCTCGAGACGTTCAGGAGCGGTGGAGATCGTCGTATCAGGACTCACATCCGGGATATGCTCATCCTCCCTGAGATGGTCGGCTCTGAGATCGAGGTGCATAATGGCAAGGAGTTTATCAAAGTTACCATCCAGCCTGAAGCAGTCTTTCACCTCCTTGGTGAATTCGCCCCGACCCGCAGAAGAGTTAGCCACGGTTCCGCTGGTATCGGTGCTACCCGGTCGAGTAAATTCGTGCCTCTGAAGTGATTATCATGGCAAAAATTGCGTATTCCGTACAGATGGACAATGAGAATATTGCCCGTGCCAAGGTCAACGAGGCACCAATATCACCCAAGCATGCCATTGAGATTGCATCGTTTATCAGGAATAA
The DNA here is from genome assembly GCA_016926505.1 of Methanospirillaceae archaeon. GTDB lineage: Archaea > Halobacteriota > Methanomicrobia > Methanomicrobiales > Methanospirillaceae > JAFGOM01. Next base: position 24,634 of record JAFGOM010000033.1, on the reverse strand, counting down.
GAACCTTGATGAGGCAGAATCATACTTACGACAGGTTCTTCTCCACAAAAAGGCGATTCCGTTTAAGAGGTTTAATCGTAATGTCGCCCATAAACGCGGACTCGAGAAGTGGGATGCAGGCAGGTACCCGGAGAAAGCTACGAAAGTATACCTGCGTCTGATAAACAGTGTCCGGAAGAATGCAGAATACAGCGGTCTTAATCTTTCAAATCTTGAGATCATCCATGTATCTGCAAATCGTGGAGTAAAGAGACGTGCAATGTTTCCCCGTGCAATGGGACGTGCAACGCCAAAGATCAGGGAGATGGTAAATATCGAGATAATTGTTGCTGAAATGGAGTGATTTGATGGCTGTAGAGAGAAAATTTGTAGCAGAAAGCGTTCGCAAGGTCAGGGTCGAGAAGCACTTTGCACGGGAATTAAAAAGGGCCGGGTATGGCGGCATGGATCTCGTCAGGACTCCCCTTGGGACCCAGGTGACTATCTTTGCCGAGAAACCCGGTATCGTTATCGGGAAAGGAGGTAAGGTGGTCAGAGCCCTGACCCAGGATCTTGCAACGGTCTACGGTGTCGAGTCACCCCAGATTGAGGTTCAGCAGGTAGCAAATCCAAATCTGAATGCCCAGATAATGGCAGAACGTCTTGCAAGTGCACTTGAACGCGGATGGTATTTCAGAAAAGCAGGTTCATCAACACTTCGTCGTGTCATGGATTCACGGGCGCTCGGGTGCGAGGTTGTCCTTTCAGGGAAACTGACCGGGGCACGCGGACGTGTTCAGAAGTTTACCGAAGGGTACATCAAGCATGCCGGCGACCCGGTCAACACCATCGTTGATAAGGGGTATGCCATTGCAATAAAGAAACTGGGTCTTATCGGTGTTCAGGTCAAGATTATCCAGCCCGATGCCATTATTCCTGATCACTTTGAGATAACGGCAAAACCGGCAAAGAAGAAGGAACGTGTTGATATCAGTGTCACCGCAATCGGGGATGAAGACGTACCGGGAACCGGTTACGATGAATCCATCTTTGAGGCAGATGAGATGTCAGAAGATGAGATCTTTAGCGATGAACCACTCATTGGAGATGAAGAGTAATGGCACTGTTTCGGGCTCGTGATGTCTCACAACTTTCAGATGTCGAGATAATTGAACAGATTGACAAGTTAAAGATGGACTTGATTCAGTACCGTGGAAAAGTCAGTTCCGGTGGTGCCCCTGAGAATCCAGGTAAGATCGGTGAGATCCGGCGCACCATTGCACGGTTGATGACTGAACAGAATCAGAGGAAGAACCGGGCATGATTACCAGGCAGAACATCCTGTTTCACGAACTGATTGGACTGGATGTTCTGGTACTGCATGCTCTTAACCGGTCGCAGTGTTCCATCGAGGGGCTCGTTGTGTACGAGACCCGGAATATGCTGCACATCCGGACGAAAAAGGGAATCGTAAAGGTTCAAAAGAGAGGAACAACATTCGCATGCACGCTGCCGGACGGCTCACGTGTCGCGTTTTTTGGATCGCTGATCGCTGTTTCCCCACAGCGGCGGACCAGTATGCGAATAACAAAATAGAGGTTCAATAATGGCAAGAAATATAGGATTAAACGTCCCGCTCCCGAAAGAGGAGTGCGAGGACGTGCACTGTCCGTTTCATGGCACCTTGCCGGTGCGCGGCCAGGTGATCACCGGCAAAGTCGTGAGCGATAAGATGACCGGGACGGTAGTCGTAAAACGTGACTATCTGCACTATATCAGGAAGTATAAGCGGTATCAGAAACGCAGTTCGACATTACATGCCCACAATCCACCCTGCATCAATGCACATACCGGCGATACAGTACGGATTGCCGAGTGCAGACCGCTCTCAAAGACGAAAACGTTTGTTGTTGTCGAGGTGCAGGAATCATGAAGGGTCTTGGTTCTACGGTTCCACGGGCCCTATCAACCGGAACACGGATGATCTGTGCTGATAACACCGGTGCACGCCAGGTTCAGGTTGTCTCGGTTCTCGGCTACCATGGTGTCAGGAGAAGACAGCCAAAACTAGGTCTTGGTGATATCGCGATTGCGAGTGTAAAGAAAGGAACCCCTGATATGCGGCGGAAACTTGTTCGTGCAGTTGTTATCAGGCAGAAAAAAGAGATCAGAAGACCAAATGGCATGCGGCTCTCGTTTGAGGATAATGCTGTTGTCATTGTTGATGATCGCAACGAGCCACGGGGAACTGAGATAAAAGGACCGATTGCACGAGAAGTCGCAGTCAGGTATCCCCGTCTCGGCTCGATGGCAACCACAATTGTATAGGTGGGATGATGGTCAGAATAGCAAGTAAACAGCCTAGAAAACAGCGGCGTGCACGGTACAATGCACCGCCTCATCTCAGGGGTTCACTCCTGCATGCACCGCTTGCAGATGAACTAAAAAACAAGTACTCCAAAAGAAGCCTCCGCGTAGTCAAGGGAGACACCGTACGGGTTACCCGGGGCGACGATGCCGGTAAAGAAGGCCTTGTCGATATCGTCCTTGTTGAGAAGACAAAGATCGTGGTCGACGGGGTATCGGTCAAGAAGGCAGACGGTACAGAAGTACCCCGCCCGATCGACCCGTCCAACGTGGTCATCACAAAATTAAACCTCTCTGACCGGCGGCGTGAAGAGAAACTGGTAGGTGAGTAACATGGGTGATCATCTCAAGAGATATGTGGCCCCTGATTCCTGGAGCATTGCACGAAAAGTCAACACCTTTGTGATTAAACCATCACCAGGGCCACACAACGCAAATGCCATGCCGATTGCCGTCTGGCTTCGGGATCACATGGGATTTGCACGGAACCAAAAAGAGGTCAGACAGATCCTGCAGCAACGCGATGTCATCGTGAACGGACATGTATGCCGGCACCCTGCCATGGGTATCGGGATATTTGATATCATATCCCTGCCAAAGATGGGCAGATATTACCGGATCCTCAGAGATAAGAAGGGCAGACACAAGACCATCGAGATCGATGAAACGGCAGCACAGTCCCGCCTCTCAAAGATCGTCAACAAGACCCTTGTTAAAGGGGGGAAAGTCCAGTTAAATCTTCGTGACGGTTCCAATGTCCTTGCAGACTCTTCATACGCAACCCGTGATTCGGTGGTTTTGTCTCTGAAAGAGGACAACTTCAACTCAATCATTGATCACTTCCCGTTTCTGGAAGGGAATGTCGCGATGGTGATCGGTGGAAAACACTCAGGTGTGGTTGCCAGAATCAAAGAGATACTGCCGGTTCCCGGAAGTGTTTCTAACCGTGTTATTCTGGAAAATGAATCATTGGGCACAACGTTTGAGACGATCGATGACTATGTGGTGATGGTAGGCCGTGAGAAACCTGCCCTTGAAACCTGGGGGATTGAAGAATGAACCCGAATCGTGAGATCTCTATTGAGAAGGTCGTTGTTCACATGGGTGTTGGTGAGAGTGGAGAAAAACTTGTCAACGGTGAGAATATCCTCTCGGCAATAACCGGTGGAACCCCGTTTCGGAGTTATGCAAAACAGACCGTTCCCGGTTTTGGCATCAGGAAAGGAGCGCCTATCGGATGCCGGGTAACACTCAGGGGAGAGAGTGCAGATAAGTTTCTTGATACCTCTCTTGAGATAAACGAGAGAAGACTGTCTGCATACCAGTTCGATAAGGAAGGGAACTTCTCGTTCGGGATTGAGGAGCATACCGATTACCCGGGTATGTCGTACGATCCAAAGATCGGTATCTTTGGTCTTGATCTCAACGTCACGGTAAAACGGAACGGCAAGCGGATCGCACGTCGTCATATTCAGAAGAAGAAACTGCCTCAAAAACAGCGTGTCACACCTGAAGATGCGATACGGTTCGTTGCAGAGGCATACCGCGTGGAGGTCTCATAATGGCAAAAGAACGAACAAAGGTATTTGGTCGCGGTGCTCACTCGTGCCAGTTGTGCGGTCGGAAACAGGGGATTGTCAGGAGATACAATATCTACTTCTGCAGACAGTGTTTCCGGGAATGGGCTCCGAAGATGGGATTTAAGAAACTGAACTAGGAGGCAGAGGAATGGCAAGACTCAATACGGTCGCAGATGCGATGAGCACACTCAAAAATGCGGCAGATACCGGAAAATCCCAGTGTATAATCCAGCCGGCAGGCCGGTTAATCGGTGAGATGCTTCGGATAATGAAAGAGGCCGGGTATATCAGGGATTTCACGCTCATTACAGACGGACGTGGCGGACAATATGATGTCAGTCTTTTAGGGTCCATCAATAAATGTGGTGTGATCACTCCCCGGTTCTCTGTCCGTGCGAGCGAGATGGAAGAATGGGAACAGATGTACCTGCCGTCAAAGAATATCGGACTCCTGGTCATTTCAACATCCGAAGGAGTATTGAATCACAAGGAAGCCCGTAAAATGGGCATCGGCGGGGAACTGCTGGGGTACGTATACTGAGGGAAGAGATGTACGCAGAGCGAAAAGTATCCATTCCCCCCGGAGTTACCGTAACCGAGGAGAACTCAATTATCATCGTTACCGGTCCGAAAGGCAGCCTGCAGCGGGATATGTGGTATCCCGGAATTGCTGTTTCCATAGAACCGGAGTCAGTGACAATCTCAACGCCTTCGTCCAAGAAACAGACCTATGCGATGATAGGGACATTTGCATCCCATATTGTTAATATGTGTACCGGTGTGACCAACGGGTATATCTATACCATGAAGGTTGTATACAGTCACTTTCCGGTACAGATAAAGGTCCAGGGAGAAAGGCTTGAGATTGTGAACTTCCTTGGAGAGAAACATCCGCGGTATGCAAAGATCCTTCCTGAAACATCTGTTAAGGCCGGCAATGATGAGGTTGTTGTGACCGGTATCAACAAGGAACTTGTTGGTGCCACTGCAGCAAATATCGAGCGGGCTACCCGGATACGGAACCGTGATCCCAGGGTGTTTCAGGATGGAATATATATCGTCAAGAAGGAGTGAGGAGAGATGACAAAAGAGATACAGAGACTCCTCCGTGTTAGAAAAAATAAATCAGCCCGGTTTAAACGCGAAGGGGTAGACAAGAAGAAGCGGATAAAGGATTCCTGGAGAAGACCCCGGGGTCTGCAGAGCAAACAAAGAGCTCAGAAAAAGGCAAAAGGACCCCTGCCGACACCGGGATACGGGAGTCCGCTTGCGGTGCGGGGGATGCATCCTTCCGGGTTCTTTGAGACACTTGTGTATAATCCGGATGATCTGAGCGGTGTTGATCCTTCTACTCACGTGGTCAGGATTGCTGCATCTGTTGGTGGAAGGAAACGAATACTCATCCAGGACGCAGCATCGGCAGCCGGTATCAGGGTATTGAACAAAAAAGACCTGACCCGTGTTGTCCGGGAGAAGAAGGAGAAGAAAGCGGCCCATGCAGAGGAACCTGGACACGAAGACGAGGATACGATCGGGGATGAGGAGGATTAACCATGAGCACTGATAGTCTCATTAATCAACGACGCCTGGCTGCCTCAATTCTTAAATGTGGTCTTAACCGGGTCTGGCTAAACCCGGAGCGGTCAGAAGATATTGCTGCTGCCATTGCACGTGAAGATATCAGAACACTCATCGGGGAAGGTGCTATTGCAGCACACCAGAAGAAAGGTGTCTCCCGTGGTCGTGCCAGGGAAAAGATGGCCAAGCGTAGTTATGGTCATTGTAAGGGACCAGGCCGTAAAAAGGGATGTGCAGGTGCCCGGGATCCAAAGAAACGCCGCTGGATAAGGAAAATACGTGCACAAAGAAGAGTCTTACGTGAGATGCGAGTATCCGGAGAGATAACCCCTGCCATGTACCGGTCATTTTACCGGCGGTCAGCAGGTGGTCAGTTCAGGACGGTATCCCATTTAAAAGCTCAGGTTGAGATCGGGAGGGAGAAGTAATGGCAACCGGACCGAGGTATTTTGTTCCGTTCCGCAGAAGAAGGGAAGGAAGAACCGATTATCATGCCAGGACCAGGCTCGTTGTGGCAGATGTTCCACGGATGGTAGTACGAAGGACCAACCGGCATATCATCTGTCAGCTGGTAACTGCAGAAATGAATGGAGACCGGACCTTTGTAGCTGCAAACTCGAGTGAGTTACGAAAATTCGGATACGAAGGATCCCTCTCAAACACCCCTGCAGCGTATCTTACCGGGATGCTCTTTGCAGTGAAAGCCTTAAATGCCGGGCATGATGGAGCAGTACTTGATATTGGTCTTCACCGGGCAACACGGGGTGCACGTGTCTTTGCAGCACTCAAGGGTGCTGTTGAGGCAGGCCTTAACATACCACACGGGGAATCTGTTCTTCCCTCTGATGAGCGGTGTAAAGGCGAACATATCGCATCATATGCTCCGGAACGTGCTCAAAGCCTGCCGGTTCAGGTCGAAACAGCCGTTGATGCAATAATGGAGGAGCTGAAGTAATATGGCATATGAAAAGGAAGCATGGGTGCCGCTGACCGGTCTGGGGAAAAAGGTCCAGAACGGTGATATTACAAGCATTGATCAGGTGCTTGCAAGCGGAAAACCCATCAAAGAACCTGAGATAGTCGATACCTTTCTTCCGGATCTGGTAGATGAGGTATTAGACATCAATATGGTACAGCGTATGACAGACTCCGGTCGTCGTGTTAAGTTTCGGGCTGTTGTCATCGTTGGAAACAAAGATGGATATATCGGATTTGGTCAGGGAAAAGATGTCCAGGTTGGCGATGCAATCAGAAAGGCTATCCTTGATGCAAAGAAGAACCTGATAAAGGTCAGACGCGGGTGTGGCAGCTGGGAATGCGGGTGCGATAATCCCCACTCCATCCCGATGCTTGTTACCGGTTCAGCCGGCAGTGTCAAGGTTACGCTTAAGCCTGCTCCCCAGGGTATCGGTCTTGTTACCGGAGATATCGGGAAGAAGGTGCTTGAACTTGCAGGTATCAGGGATGTCTGGGCACAGACCCGTGGACAGACCCGGACTACAATAAACTATGCAAAAGCGATATTTAGCGCATTAAAGGCAACCAACATGATTCGTGTCGGAGGAAATGAGTGATGTATGCGGTTGTTCAGATCCGTGGTGTGGTAAAAACTCCCCGGGAAATTAAGGATACGTTAAAGATGCTTCGTCTTCACCATGTCAATCACTGTGTCCTCGTTCCGGATACCCCGGCATACATGGGTATGATACGGAAGGTGAAGGATTTCGTGGCATATGGTGAGGTGGATGCAGATACGCTCAAGGAGATTATCGAGAACAGGGGACGGATTACCGGTAACGTGAAACTCACTGATGCATATATCAGTGAGAATTCTCAGTACTCAGGGATCGATGAATTTGCACAGGCTCTTGCCAGCGGGCAGGCCCGTCTGACTGATATTCCTGGTATCAAACCGGTCTTCCGGCTTCATCCTCCGCGAAAAGGGCACAAGACTACCAAGAGAACGTTCCAGCAGGGAGGCTCGCTTGGGTATCATGGAGAGAATATCAATAATCTCCTGTATAAAATGAGGTAATCTGAATGCCGGTTAACAAACGCTCAAAATACCGCGGGTCAAGGACCTGTGGTGGTGGTACACACAAGAACCGTCGTGGTGCAGGAAACCGGGGTGGCCGCGGCAACTCCGGTGGCTGTAAACACCATTTTGTCAGGGTCTATCTCAAACAGGGATACGTCTATGGGAAACATGGATTCTATCATGATACAAAAGGGAAACAACAGGTTCTCGATGTTGGAGATATCGATCAGATAGTTCCGGTTCTCCTCGCTGACGGGGTTGCACGACAGGAAGACGGTGTGGTTCTCCTAAACGCGGACGATATCGGTATTGACAAGGTGCTTGGCGGTGGAAAGGTGACCCGGAAGATGTCCATTACCGCAAAAGCATTCTCCAGTCAGGCCGTGGAAAAGATAGAGGCTAAGGGTGGAGAGGCAGTACCTGCTGCCTGATCACATTTTTTATTTCTGGTGAAACGATGGGAGAACTGCTTGATAAAATGGAGCCGCTTCTGGCAAAGATGCCAGCAGTCCGTGCCCCTGATGGTCATGTCCACTTCAAGGAAAAACTGATGTGGACACTTGGAATTCTGCTTGTTTATTTTCTTTTAGCGAATATACCGGTCTGGGGCCTGGATCCTCAGTCCACCGATCTCTTTGAGTACTTCCGTGTACTCATGGCTGGTGCGAGTGGATCTATCATAACTCTTGGTATTGGTCCCATTGTGACTGCTTCTATCGTGTTGCAGCTCTTAAAGGGTGCAGATATCTTTCAGATTGATACGAGTGAACCCCGTGGTCAGGTCATTTACATGGGGCTTCAGAAACTCCTGATATTTGTCATGATTGCGATAGAGGCACTGCCCATGATTGTCGGGGGTTTTCTTCTCCCGAGTTCTGTCCTTGCAGCCCAGTTCTTTGGTGGCAGTACCGTACTCCTTACCCTGATAATCTTTCTCCAGATCTGCGTAGGGGGGCTCCTCATCGTCTTCATGGATGAGGTTGTCACAAAATGGGGTATCGGTTCAGGAGTTGGTCTCTTTATCATTGCAGGGGTCTCACAGCAACTGGTAAACGGGTTTATCAGCTGGAACGCCTCTCCTACAGACGGGTTCCCGGTTGGGTTCTTCCCGAGGCTCGTTGCGATTCTTATGGATCCGGCAGCGAACTTTCTCCAGTATTTCGGTACCAATATCGTCGCCTTTATCACAACCATCATCATATTCCTGGTCATTGTCTTTGTTGAATCAACCCGTATCGAGATACCCCTTGCCCATTCCCAGGTACGGGGGGCCCGGAGCAGGTTCCCGGTAAAACTTATTTATGCCAGTGTGCTCCCGATGATCCTGGTCAGTGTGCTTTTAGCAAACATCCAGATGGTCGGGTTGTTCCTGAATAATGTGGGAATAACCATCCTTGGGGCATTCCAGGGACAGACCCCTATTAATGGTCTCATGTACTTCCTTGCTCCGATAAACGGGCCCAGCCAGTGGATGTGGTGGGCTGACGGGTTTGTCGGGCCTGATGCATGGATGGTAATTATCAGGCTCATCATCAATCTCATCATCATGATCGTCGGGTGTGCCATATTTGCTCTCTTCTGGGTCAAGACCGCCGGTCTTGATTCAAAGGCCGTGGCACGGCAGATCCAGATGTCAGGGATGTCAATTCCCGGTTACCGGAGAAGTCCCAAGATCCTTGAGAAGGTGCTCGACCGGTATATCCCCCGTGTAACTGTCATTGGTGGAGCATTTATCGGTCTCTTAAGTGTTGTTGCAAACCTGTTCGGTGTAATCGGCAGTGTCAGCGGGACCGGTCTTTTACTTGCAGTAAGCATCACCTACCGTCTGTACGAAGAGATTGCAAACGAACAGATCATGGAGATGTATCCCTTTATGCGAACATTCTTTGGCAAAGAATGATAAAAACACAGAGATAGTATGGCAGGAAAGAAGGTAATCATCACCGGGGTTCCCGGCGTTGGAAAGACTTCCGTTATTGACGGGACGATTCAGAAACTACAAGATGAGGGTGTTCTCTACCAGAACATCAACTTCGGCACGTTTATGTTCGAGGTTGCACAAAAAGATGGTATCGTATCTGATCGGGACCAGATGCGGACCCTTGCGAAGGATACCCAGAAACGTCTTCAGAAACTGGCATCCCAGGCCATTGCAAAGATAGACGGGAACGTTATCATCGATACTCATGCATCGGTAAAGACGGCAACCGGATTTCTTGCCGGTCTTCCCGAATGGGTCATCAGGGAGCTCATGCCTGATATCATCGTTCTTGTCGAGACAGACGCTGATCAGATATTAAAGAGACGCTTTTCAGATCTCTCAAGAACAAGGGATATCGAGGGATTCCGTGATATTGATGCACACCAGCAGTTTAACCGCTCGGTTGCAGCTGCCTATGCAATGGTTTCCGGTTGCACGGTCCAGTATATTGCCAATGCCGATTTCCTGCTCGAACAGGCTGTACTACAGTTAAGTTCCATTTTGAGGTAGATGGGTTATGGCACAGACCGGATCGAAGAATATGAGCATGACACCGCTCATCGTTGCGATGGGGATGATTCTTATTGCAAGTATTCCCGAGGTACGGAAGGGAATCGGAGAGGGTCTCAATGTGTTTCTCGGTCCACTGGTTGATTCCTACCACATCCCTTTCTATATTGTCATTATCATCCTGTCCACCATCACGGCAGTCTATTCCTCAACAATACAGAAGTATACGATAGATTATGCCAAAATGAAGGCGGTCCAGGAGAGGATGAAGGCATTTCAGAAGGATTACCGGGAGGCGATGCTTGCCAAGGATGACAAAAGGGTCAAGAAACTGGAAGCAAAGCGTCAGATGATGATGAAAGACCAGATGGAGATGAGTACCCAGCAGTTCAAACCCATGGCGTATATCATGATTCTTACCCTTCCTATCTTCTTCTGGCTCATCTTCCGGCTGGATCACTTCGACGCCCTGATAACCATGCCGTTCTTTGGAACGGTTCATCTCACCGAGGCAATTTTAGGTCCGGCACCTGCATGGATCATCTGGTACATGCTCTGTTCTCTCTCCCTGTCACAGGTCGTGAGAAAAGCGCTTGATATCGGAGGCATATGATCCGATGCGGATCACGATAAGCGGGCTTCCTGGTTCGGGAACAACAACCCTTGCCCGCACGCTCTCGCACGAGTTATCGATTCCCCTGATATCTGCCGGTGAAGTGTTCCGCCAGATGGCTGCAGAGAAGGGGATGACCCTTGCCGAGTTTGGCAGGTACTGTGAAGAAGATCCGGCTGTGGATATGATGGTTGACGATCGGCAGCGTGAGATCGGGTTGCAGTCAGATGCTATCATCATCGAGGGCCGCCTGTCAGGCTGGAAGGTTCCAAAAGCCGATCTGAAGATATGGTTAAAAGCACCCCGGGAGGTGAGGGTCGGCAGGATCTTTGAGCGGGATGAGACCGCAGATATCAGTCAGGCTCTTTTTGAGACCAAGGCTCGGGAAGCAAGTGAGGAGAAGCGGTACCGGCAGTATTACGGGATTGATATCAGTGATCTCTCGTTATATGATCTCGTGCTCGATTCATCACGGTTCACTCCGGATCTTCTTGCACGCATCGTAGTATCAGCGATCCCCGATTTTTCTGAAAAATAAGAGGATACTCGAGGAGAAGTCTTTTCTTTTTGCTTGCCAGGTGGTATCATACCCATCTTTTTCTCCTTTATTACAAGAGGACTGCTATCCTGCAGAGTTCTGTCTGTTTTTGATATCATGGAATGTCTGTATCATGAGATTGAATGCTGATACGACAAGCGTGATGATAAGTGGTCCTAAAATAATGCCGATCAGTCCAAGGAGCATCATTCCGCCAAAGATCCCGATCATCATCAGAACCGGATGAATTGCCACCCGGTCTCCCATAAGTTTTGGCCTGAGGTAAAAGTCGATCCATCCTGAGATCGCGGGATATCCCACAAAACAGAGCAGTAAAAACCCGGTGATGTCACCGGTTACCAGAGCATAGATAAGGAGTATGGCGATGAGTATCTGGGGGCCGAGGAAGGGGATGAGTTGCATAATCGCGGCAAGGATGGCATAAAATGGAACGTGTCCATAACCGAGGATCACAAAGAACGGGATTGCACAGAAGAAGGTTACGATTGCGCATTGAAAGTTGACGATATAGACCGAGTACATGGTGTCAACGGTTACGGTACTGATCTGGTCTAAGGTCTTTGTAGTTTTTTCCGGTAAGATTTCCCTTATTATCCTGATAATCTCTTCCCCGTTGCGTACAAACAGAAAAAGAGCCAGAAAGAAGATAAGTCCGCTGATGAGAAGTGCAGGGATACTGGCAAAAAAGTCAAGGATAAGATATTTGCAGGCATCAAAGAGGGTCAGGAGTATTGATTGAGTCGTCTCTTTGTTAAGAATTTCCCCGGTTCCCGGTAGGGAGGAATGTGCCTGCAGCTCTGCAACGAGGTCAAAGAAGCCATCCCCGATTGTTGCAGTTATCTCTCTCATATAATCAAGATTTGCATATAAAACGTTCACGGTACAGAAGATCCCGCCGACAATGGTGATAAAAACTCCAACGGTAAGCAGAATGGCAGCATGACCGGAGGGGAGCTTGTGTAAGCACCGCTGTTTTATCGGTATCAGTACGACAGCAAGGGAACAGGCAAGGATAAAAACACTAACGAGAGGCCAGAAAGATAACCCGGCTACGATAAAGATAATAACTGCAATGATCAGGGTGTGTTTCTCTTCATCCTGTATTATCTCATCTGCCATGTACAGATGATGTTTTAGGTTTTTTAAAAAGGTTTCCCTTATCCCGGTTTCACACCAAAAGCCGGGGCCGGAGCAATGATACCGGGGAGACCGTTTTTTTATGCCTGATCTGGCAGGGGTATGGGAACGTCCCTATGGATTTATCTCTTCAGACAGGGATAGTACCAGAAGATGCAATATCCCGGTTCCCTGCAGTACCTGATGCGTTATCGCGGGAATAGTATCAGGTCTCTCTGGTATTTTTTGTATGAACCGGGAGGAGAAGCAACGAGTGATATGGTTTGCAATCCGGCAGATTGCCTGACGGGCTCCCGGTTGGTTGTACCGTTGGCTGAATTTTTTCTGTCTCTGGTACAGAATCGTCTGTTCCGGCTTTTTATTCTTGCAGGAATCGTTCTTTCACTCAGTATGCTTTCCTGTTCTGCACAGACCGGGGAAGGGATCGCAGGAATCGGGTACCAGAAGGGGGTATGTGACGGGGACTCTATTCCTGGTATCATGGAAGCGGGTGTAATATACCCGGTTACCATCAGTTTTCGCAATAGCGGCCTTGCTGTCTGGGAAGAAGGGCGTGAACATTATGAACTGGTACTCGTTTCAGGGGATGGATTTTTCATGGATCCCCCTGCTGTCCTGATTCCGCAAGAAATCACTATCACGTCAGGAAAGTCCTATCTCTTTGCCTGCATGCTGCAGGCACCTGAGGCGACCGGTACATATCCTGTCATCTTCGGGATGCAGGTGCGTTCGGGTGCACAGACTCATCAGTTCCCCCAGGTATATGAGAAGGAGATCACGGTTATCCCGAAAGGGGGAATATCCTCGCCTGACGTAGGATCCTTACATATCTGGACAACACCGGAAGGGGCAACGGTATCCCTGAACCAGACATCCCGGGGAACAACGCCGGTCATCATTCCGGATCTTTCTCCCGGGATGTATCGCGGTAACCTGACCCTTTCCGGGTTTCCTACACGCAGTTTCACCGCTGAGGTTGTGCCGGGCACGATAACCACCATCACCCTTGATCTGACCGATCCCAAAAGTCAGGGAGTTATTATGCAAAAAACTCCTGATGCCTCACTTGTCTCTCTCCTCCTTTCTCACCTGCATTCTATCATCATCATGGTTGTACTGGTCCTGTCTGCTTTGGTTTTTCTCCATCTTCAGACCGGGGACAGAAGTGGAAGGTTCATAAGCAGGAGATCCGGGGGTGGATCGCGTATCGGACGGGAAAAGAACGGTTCATCAGGAAACCGCGATACCGGTCTCTCTTCCGGGAAAGAGGGGAGGGAGGGATCCATTTCCGCTGAAGGATTCATAAAAGAGGAGGCCGGTGGGAGAAAGGCAACGCAGTTTAAAGGCAGCAGTGCCGGAAAGGAAGAGCAGAAGCAGAAAGGAATGATTGGAGCCAAAGGCGTTTTAGATCGATCAAAAAAGACCGGGGAAGAAGGAGATGCACGAGAGAAAATCACCGGTAATGATGCAATCAAAGAGACCGGGTATGAGAATGAGTTGTATTTAGGGTTTCCGCACGAGCTTCGGGACCGGTATGATCCTCTTGCTCTTATCGGAACTGATCCCTATACCCGGGTATACCAGGTCAGGAGAAAGGCTGATGAAAAGGTCCGCGTGGTAAAACTTCCCCAGAACAGGGAAGCTCCGAGTGAGATTCTAGAGAAAGAGATATCAGTCTGGCATGCCATGAAACATCCAAGAATCCTCCCCATCTACCGGTTTGAGTATGAACCGGTGATGTATCTTGAGATGGAGTACGTAGACGGAGTTGCTGTTCGCAACAAAACGATCCATTCATTTGCAGAGTTCAAAAAACCGGTCTCAAGAAGACTTGCCGTGAAACTGATACGGGGGGTGGCAGAAGGGATTGCTTTCCTGCACTCGCAGGGGGTCAGGCATTATCACCTGCACCAGGGAAATATCCTTCTTGATAGCAACCGTGAACCGGTGCTGACCGGGCTTGCACGGGGAAAGAACGAGTTCGGGTTTGCGGTGGGCGATAGTGACCCGGCTGAGGCAGATGCCCCCTATCTTGCCCCGGAACAGCGGTTCCCTGAACGGTACGGCCCGGTTGGGATGAAGACTGATATTTTCCAGGTGGGTGCCATCCTGTATGAACTCCTGACCGGTGCTCCTCCGTATTCAGAGAAGGCCAGTGCTGCTGTTGGTCTGACGATACGATCAAACGAGGAACTCATCCTTCCATCCCGTATCAATCCGTCGTTAGCTCCCTTTGATCCGATCCTCTCACGAATGCTTGCATGGGAGAAGAAGGACCGGTACCGATCTATCATGGACTTTTTGCGGGATCTTGATCTGCTCAATGATGCGTGATTCTAAGATACAATAATATTGCCGGGGAGACAGACCATACCTGCCTCTGCCGGTTGCTGTCAGGCTCAAATGGTTCAGGAAAAAAAAGGGAATAATCGTGGGGTTTTGCCACGATGCCAAAATCTCGTCTCAAATTCCAGAAAAAAGAGGACAGATTGGTATCCGTTCAACATTTATTCAAAATTGCAGTTCTTTTCGGGTATTAATGACCGTTACATTGATGTTCGGTGCAGATACTTCCTCCGCCCGGGACGAGAAGTCCTGACTGGTAATCCTGTGCAGCTTTGTCAACACTGCCTGATACTCCGAGGATGACCTCGATTCCATTCTCATGGAAGAGACTTACTGCCCTCTGTCCCATTCCTCCGGCAATAATGATGTTTACTCCGTGGGAAGCAAGGAAAGGTGGCAGCATGCCCGGCTCATGCCCGGGACTATCGAGATCTCCGATATGACGTATCATCGAGTCATCTGCCTGATACAGGGCATATGCCTCGCAATGACCAAAATGTCCTGATACCTCTGATCCATCACGTGCGATTGCTATCTTCAAGATTATCTTCCTTTATATTTCTGATAAAATGGCCTCTTATCCGTCTTTTGCACCCAAAGAAACGGGCACCGCGACTGGTTTCCGGCCGATTGTCATTAAACTCTTCCTGGTCTGTCCATCCCGGCGGTTTATCCCGTGAAAGAGATGGTACATTCACCGGCTTTTATCTTTTACGACGCCTTTCCTGTGGGTCTGTTTCAGATAATCCGGTTCCGTTTATTCCAGGCATTGATACCTTCCGGTGCTTCAGAGCACCATTAGTACTCATATGCGTAAAAGTATTTACCTTTTGTCATATGGCAGATAGTGTTTTTCGATTATTCTCCCTTTTCTTTATTCACCGTTTCGCTTTCTGCGTATAATCTATTATTATCTCTCGGACAGGATCCCTCGGTCTGGATGATGCAGTTATGAATTTTAATCATCTTCCCATTGACCAGGGCATCGGTCACCTTCAGGCGTGCTTCATGGAGATCTTTCCAGACCGTCTTGCGGGAGACTCCGAGTACTGTTGCTGCCTCTTCCTGATCCATCCCAACCAGATCGATGAGTCGTAACAGTTCGATCTCTTCCGGATACAGATACACTGATCCGTTATCCTCCCATGTATTGCACTGGGGGGCATAACAGCGCCAGGGTCCGCACTCGCCCATCTGTCTTCGAATCCGTGGGCGACCACGTCTTCGGAACGGTTCGGCACCGTTGTTTTGTTCCATGGGTCAGGTAAGGTCGAGATCCTGTTTGAGATGATCAACTGCTTTTTTGAGAATTACGGTAGCCTGGCTTTTTTTCCGGGTAAAGGGTTCACAGTTCCTGGTGGCCTCGGTAATCCCGGGATCAAGGGGTATCTCGCAGAGGATGGGGATATCCCATTCTTTTGCCGATTCCTGTAATGCAAGAGTCCCTTTCGGGACGAGGTCAGCCTTGTTTATAATCATCATCATCCTGGATCGGAGAGAGCGGCAGACGGTGACAAGCCGTCCGAGATCATGCCGTCCTGATGAACCGGGTTCCGTGACAAGGATAACGATGTCACAACCGGTCACCGCTGATATGAGCGGGCAACCGATACCGGGCGGCCCGTCCACCAGAATCAGAGGGATGTCCGGTGCGATCTCACGGGCCCTCTTCCTGATATCATGAACCATGAGCCCTGAATTCCCGTTTCCCGGGAATAGTGAACCATCAATAAACGGACCATACCGGGAATGACCGGTCCGTATCTCTCCACAGGTATGCGGAACCATGGTAATTGCATGAGAGGGACAGACATACTCGCATACACCGCATCCTTCGCATTGGAGTGGATCGACCTGCACATAATCCTCATGGCGGGTTATTGCATCAAACCGGCAGGACTCAATACAGGTCTCACAGAGGTTGCACAGACTCGTATCGATCCGTGCCCGATCCATGCCAAAAAAAGGTTCGGTTGTATCGATATCAGGTTGTATAATGAGGGCAAGATTGGCAGCGTCTACATCACAGTCAGCCATTACAACCCTGCCTGACAGGAGTGAGCCAATCGCCCCGGTTATCACGGTCTTGCCGGTCCCTCCCTTCCCGCTTACCACTGCTATCTGTATCATCGGGCACCTGTCAGGGCAAGGCATTGTAGACCAAGCCGTACGAATCGTTCACGCCATACCGGATCCTGCCCGCTTATGATCTCCCCGCTCCCCTGCATGAGAGCAATCGTGCGATCAAAGGGAATGCGCATGAGAACCGGAAGATTATGGGCGGTGCAGTACATATCCACGTCATTGTTTTTCTCATCACTCCGGTTGATTACTACAGCGGTGGGGATGTTGAAAATTTCAGTTACTTCGTGGATGAGAGTGAGATCGTGTAGTCCGAAAGGGGTTGGTTCTGTTACCATGAGGCAGAAGTCACAATCTTTGAGCGTCTCCATTGCTGCACACGATGAGCCTGGCGGAGCATCCAGAAGAACAAGGTTTTCTCTGAGAAGATGCCTGCGGACTGCTTTGATAACCGTTGTCGTGTGTATGGATCCCTCTTCGAGCGTACCGCTGATAAGGGAAAGAGAAGGTTTCGGTTTTGAGATATGAACCACACCCGCTTTCTCCGGTCGCATGGATATCGCTCCCGTGGGACATACGATCTCACACCCTCCGCAGGAGTGGCAGAGCTGGGGATATTGCAGTACCCGGTCAGTAAGGACAATGAGGGCACCGTACCGGCAGAAGGATCCGCAGGTTCCACACAGCGTGCAGGCATCCGTGTCAATCTCAGGGACCGGGTTTGTAACAATCTCTTCATCTGGATGACCAGAGAAGAAGAGATGACAGTTTGGTTCTTCCACATCGCAGTCAGCCAGTGTCACTTCGTGCGATGTTGAAAGGGCCAGGGCAAGGTTCACCGCAACCGTTGTTTTTCCGGTTCCTCCTTTGCCGCTTGCAATTGCTATCTGCATTGCGATGTCACGAAAATTATTGTTTTCCTATCATTAGGACAAGTTTTCCTGCCTTGAACTGTTCCAGGGCAGAGGAGACCGATCCTGATCCCTCAAAGAGAAATACTTCTATCCCGGCAGCAACCAGGGCATTCTCGGCATTCCCGCCTATTCGGGGGGCTATCAGCTGAGTCACCTGGTTTTGTACGAGAAGCTGGACAAGCCGGGGTCCGACGCCACCGCTCTCAGCGGCATAGGGATTGGAGAGGGTAGTTGTTGCTCCGGACTCCTGATTAACGATGATGACGTACGGTGCTCTTCCAAACCGGGTGTCTACCGGATCGTTTATCGTCTGACCTGATGCTGGTATTGCTATCTGCATAGGTATAATTACTACTCATATGAGTAATAATTGTATCTCTACCGGCATCCGGGTCTGTTCAGGTGACTGGAAGTATTGATCCTCTCACATTCATGGAATACGAATGACCCAATCTTTTCGTCTCTCTCTTAAATCCCTACTCTTTATCCACGAGTACGATTAAATGGTATAAAGAATACAGGACGTGGAATATGGATAAACCCGTTAAAATTGGCATTATTATCTGTGATCGGTACCGTACCTGCGCAGGCGGTAAATGTCTTCGCGCATTTCATAACCGGGAAGGAGCATTTGAACAGTACCGGGGCAGGGATATCGAACTTGTCGGATTCGCAACGTGCAACGGATGCCCGGGTGGAAATATCGAGTACACCCCGGCAGAGATGAAAAAAAACGGAGCAGAGGTTATTCACCTTGCAACCGGAATGATTGTCGGATATCCGCCCTGTCCGCGAATCAGGTATTTTTCTGAGTTCATTACAGAGAAGTACGGGTTGAGGGTTGTTGTTGGTACCCATCCCATCCCGACGAGTTATTACGATACCCATACAAATCTCGGGACATGGAATTCTTCATCCTGGAAAGAGTTGCTAGCTCCGACCCTGACCGATGCCGATACCAGGGAAGCATACAATTAAGAGCATTCATGTGTGTGACATCCCGATAACCGGGGTGCCTGTTCAGGCATTTTTTTCCTGAGTTTTCTTTTTTTCATTTTCCGGCGGTATCATCGCGAGCAACAGGAACCAGCCGGTAGATTGAGATATTGATCGTTTTTATGTCTCTGGCTGTAATGATTTTTGAAGATGGGTGTAAGGCATACTTTTAAATATTTTCTCGCATATGAGTAATAATGGTACTTTTCTGTACCAGGAGAATATGAATGCCAGGATATAATGGAACCGGACCTCTCGGAAGGGGTCCTATGACCGGAAGAGGACTTGGATACTGTCAGACCGGGTATTTCAGAGGAGGACAACGCGCTCCTGTTACCGGTAATGAGACAATTGGTACAGCAGATGAACCGGCACAAATGCGGGAACAGCCCGTGATGCCACAGTACCCGGGAAATTTCTCCCCTGTGTATGGTCTGGGTCGTGGAGGAATGCCCCGTGGTTGTGGCAGGGGTTTTGGTCGCGGCAACCGCAGAGGTCGCTGTTTCTGGTGATCGAACCGATGGAAGAGGCACGATGTTTACAATCTCTGGTCAGGCGTTGCAATAAGGACTGTTTTTTCGGAAATACTGCAGCTCCTGGTATCGATGGGAGACCTGATACCCGTCTCTTTTCCGGATACGTCTGATCTGTATGAGCAATCATATCTTTGGTCCGGTACTCTCGCGAAGACTGGGGAGATCGCTTGGTATTGATCTCCTTTTAGAAAAGACCTGTTCGTATAATTGTGTATACTGTGAGTGCGGGGCAACAACTAACCTCACTATCCGGAGGAACGAGTTTTTTCCAACCGGGGATGTTATTGCAGAACTGGATGATGTCCTGAAAAAAGAGCCTCCGCTGGATTATATCACGTTTGCCGGTTCAGGTGAGCCAACTCTTTCTCTCTCAATCGGCCCGGTACTTGCTTATGTAAAAGATCGGTATCCCCAGTACCGCGTTGCGGTTCTTACGAACGGAAGCCTCCTGTCAGTCCCGGAAGTCAGGAATGATCTTCTTGCAGCAGATCTGGTAATTCCTACCCTTACCACTACCTCACAGGATACGTTTGTCCGAATTCATCGTCCTTCTTTGAGTCTGTCAGTGTCTGAGATACTATCAGGAATGATTGCGTTCCGGGAACTGTTTTCTCGCGAGATATGGCTTGAAGTTTTTCTTGTTCCTCCGCACAACACCACGGATCAGGAGATACACAGCCTGAATGATGCTATATATGCCATCAGGCCTGACCGGATCCAGATAAATAACCTGGATCGTCCGGGAACCGAATCATGGGTACGCCCCGCTCCCCCTTCCCTCGTGGATTCTATCAGTCACTTCTTTTCAACAGGTGGTATCCCCGTAGACACGGTCGTACTTGTGCCATCCCAATCATCCACCCGGTATTCTTCTGATCTCCTGGGTGCTGTTTTTGAAACATTGAAAAGAAGACCCTGTACGATCGAAGATATCGCTTCTATGACCGGTTTCCATCAGAATGAAGTCAGAAAAAAACTTGTAATACTGGAAAAACAGGGTATTATTGCGTCAAGACACGGAGAACGGGGAATTTTTTATTATATCCCGACCGGGTAAGATGATCCCGTATTGTATCAGGTTCTGCTGAAATTTTCAAACCATGAGCAGATTTCAGGGTCGTTTCGAATTGAACAGGTGAGGAGTTCAAGCCGGATGGTAGTCTCCTTGTTTACGTGATGCTCTATCCGGCAGGCATCGCTCTCTGCTATCTGTGACGGGATCCCGATAAGGATGAGAAAATCAGCGATGGCACGATGTTTTCTTTTTAGTTCTTCGGCCAGCCGCTTTCCTTTTGTGGTAAGCACGGCCCCGGCATGAGGTATGTAATGGACATATCCTTCAGTCTGCAATTTCCTGAGCACCTCGGTGGCAGACGGAGGTTTCACTCCCATGGCTGTAGCAAGAGTATTGGTAGATACCTGGCCTTCTCTCTCTTCAATCTGGTGAATGTTCTCAACGTACTCTTCTATCGTTTTTGTTTTCATCCTGCCTCCTTATATTCCGATACAAATAAACCGGACAAGACCCCCGACCAGAAATGCGGTGCATACCATGACACATACCGCTTTCCCCAGATCGATAAGACCGAGTTCCTTGTAGAGAACCGCAAATGCACCGACACAGGGGAAATACATGGTGAGCGTCGTCACTGCAACGACCAGCTGGCCGGGAGTCATCTGCAGGGGAAGCAGCATCCCGATAGCCAGATCCTTTCGTAAAAATCCGGTCAGAAGAGCAGCTGATGCTTCCTGGGGCAGGCCAAGCCATCCGACAATAAGCGGCGAGAGCACGGTTCCGAG
Source organism: Methanospirillaceae archaeon (assembly GCA_016926505.1). GTDB lineage: Archaea > Halobacteriota > Methanomicrobia > Methanomicrobiales > Methanospirillaceae > JAFGOM01. Next base: position 3,618 of record JAFGOM010000033.1, on the reverse strand, counting down.
CCATGCAAGAAACCCGGTTGCATAGAGGATGTTTATGAGAAGAACACCGAGAAAGAGGTAGGGCACTGCTTCTGCAATAAATGCAACAAGACGCATCCAGGTCTTTTTTAAAACCAAATCCAGACGCGGGCGTCGGTACGGAGGGATCTCAAGAAATATCTCAGGACAGTCACCTTTGAGAATCCTGCTCAGAACCGAACCGGTGACCACGTATACGAGGGCGAGAATGATAAGCACGATAAGGATATAGAGTGTGCCATACTGTCCGAGTATCCCGAATATCATTGCCGTCTTTGCCATACAGGGAACCGATATTGCAATAAGTGTTGCAGCGATGAACCGCTGTTTCCTGCTCTCAAGAACCCGGGTTGCAAGGATACCCGGCACGTTGCACCCGAGGCCCAAAAATACCGGCACGATCCCGTATCCATGCATACCGACCTTATGGAAGAAGGTATCGGTCAGAGTTGCAAGCCGGGGAAGGTATCCTGAATCCTCAAGAACCGCTGCAATGAGGTAGAATGCGATAACATAGGGAAGAACGATCCCAAAAGGAACGTAAAGGCCGGTTGTCAGGATGCCCATTGACTGTTCAAGATCAACCTGTCCGTCAATTAATTCTCCGATCAGTACCTGCTGGAGAAATCCGGGGCCGATATAATCTGATAGAGATGTGATGAACGGGAGGTAGCATTCAAAGAGGGGGTCTGTGATAGAGGTGATACAGGTCTCACCGATGGTGATTACTGCCCATAATGCAGATAGAATGATAAGAACGGCTATCGGGATTCCGGTCAGTGGTTTTATCGTCGCATCGGAAATGATATCCCGGATCGAATGATGACGATGGGTTATCTGCTGCACTTCCTGGGTAATATGGCCGATTTTTTTCCACTTTTCATCTTCGGTAAGGAAAAGAGGGGTGGGTTGGGATAGTGGTTTTGAACAGTATTCTGCGAGATGTGCGATTCCTTCCCCGGTCACTGCCACGGTAGGAATAACCGGTACACCTAAGTGTTCTTCCAGGCGGGTTACATCTATTTCGACACCGGTATGATGTGCTTCGTCCCACAAATTAAGGGCAACGACAAGGGGTTTGTTGAGCGACAGGAGTTCCAGGGTAAGAAGGAGATTTCTCTCAAGATTTGTGGCATCAACAACATTTATTATCAGATCCGCTTCCTTTACTACCCGTAATGCCACCTCTTCCGCGATGTTTGATGGAGTAAGGGAATAGGTTCCGGGAGCATCGATGATATATACCCGGTCTTTATGCAGACAGGATGTCCCTTGTGAAAAATCAACGGTTGTCCCGGGATAATTGGATGTAATAACACGCGTCCCGGTGAGTCGCGAAAAAACAACACTTTTTCCCACATTCGGGTTTCCCATAAGAACGATTTTTTTCACGTTATAACTCCACTATAATCCGGTTTGCAAACCCCCTCCCAAGAGTGATCAATTTACCATCAAGTCTCACTACAACGGGTCCCCGAAACGGGTGGATGGTAACAATGCTGATAATTTTTCCTTCCCGTATTCCCATGGACCGCAACTGGTTCACAAACCCGCATCCTCCCTGTAGTCCAATTATTTTTCCGGATACGCCTTTCTCTAGTTCGGTTATGAATGCATTCATGGATCTCACGACGAGCAGATATTGAATTAGGTATACCTAATTTTCTCAAATAGTATTTATAAGTTGCACACCGGTTCCTATCATACCTGATGGGAATCTTTTTTTTCTCGTCGTGTGGTAGGAACATTCAGGATATGAGATATTATGAATGGATCTTTTGAGATAAACCATCATCATTGGTGAAATGAAATTAATGGCGATATGAGGAAGAATCATACTCTTCAGTTATTTTTTTCGGGTACGCAATGATAATGGGATATCCCGACCAATAGATATCCCTTATGGATTCGCCTTGTGTATTCTGTTCTCCTGAAGCTTGTGATATTGTTTTTGAGAATGAATATGCATACAGTCGTTTTGACGATTACCCGGTTACTCCGGGTCATCTGCTCATTATCCCCTTCCGCCATGTTTCATCTTTCTTTGCAATCACCGAGGAAGAACATGCTTCAATATGGAATCTTGTCAGAATGGGTAAACAACATCTCGATTGTTTGTATCACCCGGAAGGGTATAATATTGGAATAAATGACGGTACGGTCGCCGGACAGACGGTGATGCATCTGCATGTCCACCTCATCCCCCGGTATCCCGGAGATTGCGATGATCCAAAAGGATGGGTACATCGCGTGCTTTATGTGAGTGAGAGGATGCTTGAAGGAAAGGATTATCCGGAAAATCAGAAGATGTGAGTTATTCCCGGGATTAGATAGGTTTTTCCTTTGTACCGACTGTTCATTGTCAGACAAAAAATTACAACCGGTATTATCGTGGTATACTGAGAAGTACGTTGCGTGAGTACGATGAAGATGAAGGAAACAGAAGATGGTGATATCAGAATAAAAAAAGTCGGAATAATCAGGAATGATCGCCTGTTGCCGCCCCTTGTAGCCGGGGTTAGCGGATTGCATCACAACCCTGCATGTGTCTGTGCAATGAAGGATATGAAAGAGACCGATAATCTGGTGTCAGAGATTATTCTTGCACAAGAGTTTACACACCTCCTTGACGGTATTGAAGAGTACTCACACCTCGTGATACTGTACTGGGGGCATGAAGTCCCGGAATCGGGACGGGCATTACAAAAGGTACATCCTGCCGGTCTTACCCTGTATCCGGTTCAGGGGATTTTTGCAACCTGCAGTCCGGCACGACCAAATCCTATTCATATGAAAGTTGCCAGACTGTTAAGAAGAGATGCCGGCTGTCTTTATGTGTCCGGGCTTGATGCGATTAATAACAGCCCGGTTCTTGATATTAAACCATTTATTCCGGAATCATATCCGGTAACAGAGGCATGTATTCCTGACTGGATGAAACAGGTTATGGCAGAATTTCATAGAGGCCAATAATTCCGGTATCGAATCAGAACCGGATTAAAAATAGTTGTGCATGGGGATATGCCTTTCATGCTTTCCTTTTTTTAATTCCAAATCGGGTCATTACCAAACCGTCTTGTCCAGTAATCAGCCGGTATCTGGCCCAGCTCCTCTGCAAGATCCTCGGTTCTGAAAGATATGGGATAATTCATGGCATAATTGATCAGGATATCATATGCATCTTTAAGCCTGATGGTCATTGTATGGGCATCACCTGGATCATTTTTTGAGACATCCGGGTGCCATTCTTTTATCATCTCGTGATACCTGCTGCGAATCTCATTCAGGCTTGATTTTTCCCTGATGCCGAGCAGTTCTGCTGCCTCTCTGATTGCTTCGATCGTTATCGCCATGATACCTGATATCAGGTACGATCGGGGAGGGATAAGAAGCATCCCCTTATTTCGTATGCAAAACCATATTTCAAAAGAAAAACACGAACAGATCTGTCTGCAGATGTATAAAGGATGGAACAACAATTGCAATCGGTTTTTTATAAGGAAAAAGATTATTTCATTAAAGGGGAATTGGTTCTTTGTACAGTGCAGCAGAGTGGGATGAAAGAGAATATTTTTGAGCAGTATGCAGAGGAATATGATG
>JAFGOM010000032.1 GCA_016926505.1 Methanospirillaceae archaeon | reverse complement strand
CAGCTCGTCAGCATGGCGATTGCCATGATCACCTTCTCTCTCATTCTCGGGACCGTTGAGATCACTCCCCGGGTATACGGGAGTCTCATGGAGAGTGTCATGGTCATCCTTGCTATCTTTATAGTTCTGGGCATTCTCGGGACCGGTGTCTCGTATGCCCGGGGAACGCAAAAGAGGGGAGGAGCCGGGCAAGAGGGCTGATGCCTGTGTCAGGAGCAACTATCTCCCTGGTATTTCTAATTATCAGTTCTCTCCCTGATAATCGGGTTATTGACAAACACCTTTGAAAACCCCTGTACCATCTGATTCTGCATTGAAGATCTAACCTGCTTGCGAATCTTTGGAATGCTTAATAAAAGCGAGAGGATCCGGTTTTCCAGCCTTTTTTTGTAGTGATTCTGCGGGAAGTCATACAAACCATGTGAGCGGAAATACCGGTGGTCAGCCTGAAATATTGGCCAGAGTTCCCCCCATATTAGGTCACGGAAGAGGAGCCTGCCTGCAAATGCGGGAAACATGGGGGGCGGATTGTACCCGGTGTGGATATTGTTGACCGCCTGCTTTGCAGCAGAGTTGATAAGGGCGTCAATATCGTCTGATGTTTTCCCCTCATCGGTAATGATTGCAGTGAGATGTGCTCCTGATACACAGACAAGCGAGGTGAGGTTCTCCTGTAGTCCGGGCAGAGCAGACAACGAACCCTGGACCAGAACGATGAACTCTTTATTGGTACATTTCGGGATGTGGCCGAGGAAGAAACTCCGGTCAAAGAACTGCTTCCATTGGGAAGAGAGATACCGGTCCACAATAGTCCCTGCATAGACAATGATATCTGCCGGCTGGATATATTCTTCCCAGAACCTGATATACCCGTCTGTATAGATGCACTGGTTATCAAAGGCACACCTGATACATCCAAGGCATCCTCCTTTCATCCCGATCTCGTTAAGATGGGCAACGGTGACTGGTCCCTGAAAAGAATCAGCTGTCTTTGTGACCATTGCAGAGAGTGTGGATCCGGGATCTGCATCATGCAGGATAATGACCCGCTTTCCTTTGGTATCAACAGTATCCTGTTTTTGTCCTGGCTGATACTGGGATTTTGTCTGGGGAACCGGCAAAAAACGCCTCTCTACCGGTCTCTTCTCACTGCAGGCAGCAAGAATATCATCCCCAAAAGCGATAAGCTGTTTCTGGTTCCTCTCTTCCATAAGATCGCTCATCTCTGCTGAGAAGGATCCTGCCCATCTCATACCAAGATCTTCACTGATACCCTGCAGGTAGTCATGGGCAAGATTATCAAAAAAGTGAACCGATGTGGTGATGGATGCGGCATATCTGTCTTTGAATACCTCTCCGGCTCCTCTCTCACTGACCAGTTCAATGAATCGTTTCAGCTGGGCAGGTACAAGAAGGAAGTAGACCGGCGTTGCCCAGAGGATGAGATCTGCCTCCCTGATATCGGCAATAAGAGCGTCCCAGACATCCCTGTCATTCTCAAGGCGGTTTATGGTTTGCCCGATATGATAAACAAAAAACTCATGTTTTGGCTCTGCCATCTCAAGAAACCGGACGTACTGCATCGTGACACTCTTCTCTCCTTTCGGACTCCCTGAGAGGACACCTATCTTCATGAAAAATCCTCCTGTTCCGGTTCATCTTCGGGTTTTTCTTCAAACATCCGGAGCATCTTTACCGCTAGAGAACGGAATCTGTCAGCTTTCACGAGTGCAATGCCCCGTTTCTCATCGCCAAGCACCATCAGGGTATCACCGGGAGAGATCTGAAAAATATCCCGTGCCTCTTTTGGGATGACAATCTGGCCCCGTTCGCCGACCTTTACCGTTCCAAAGATATGTTTCCCTTCGCTACATTTCATCTCATCAAAAAGTGCATCTGCCATGTAATTCACACTATTCATATTAGTATGAATTATTTACCTATAAAGATATCTCATATTTCCATGACAATTCTTCTGGAGGAACATCGGGTGAAATCCGAAAGCAGAATGTAAAAGAAGGGATACCCAATCCGTGTGCCCTTGTGCAGGTGTTCTGTATCTTCTCAGGAGCACAGGCGGTGGTTTTCTTATTAATTAGATTCAGCCCTGTCATTCCCTTTCCCTCTTCTGCATGAGGTAGCAGTAGCCCCTCTTCACACCCGGATATGATTATTTCCTGACGCCAGGTCTCGATGCAGGAACCATACGAACCACCCTTCTTTTCCTGGTCGCCTGATTGCTGGATTTGTGTATCTTTCCGTGGGATTATCGGTTGGATTGATCGGTATGTTCTCTCTAACTGCCCTTCGGCTGGTGCAGAGTTCGTCGTCCTGCGTTTATTCAGGCTCATTTTAGAGCGGTGTTCCTTCTTACCCTAGATACCTGTATCTGTCTTTTCATCTCAGGATAATTCCTGTTGGCATTATAACCGGGCCTCCCGCTGAAACGGTTCTTGCATCTGCATCATGGATATCACCGCTATTATGAATAACTGCGATCCCCTGTCGGGATCGGCTTCTTTCTTCTGATCTTCACCTTTTAGTATGATTGTAAGAACCTGGAGTCTCTCTTTACCCCTGTACTCCATATACCTAAAACACCTACCTGATACTATATACGTAAGGGTTCTTGTCCAGGGGCAGTAAGATTCATTTCCTTTTGGAAAGGTCATCTCTTATGCAATTGTTCAGCATCTGATGCAAACAGCGGCACAATACCTTTTACGCATATAACAATCCGGGAACACACATGGAAGGAAAACGTCTGTATGTGGGCAATCTCACATACTCAGTGAATGAGTCAGATCTCCGGGAACTCTTTGGAGCATTCGGAGAAGTAGAGTCAGTCAAGGTTATTGAGCAGAAAGGATTTGCATTTGTTGAGATGGCCTCAACTGAACAGGCCGAGGCAGCAATGGCAGAATTAAACGAGACTGAATACCAGGGAAGAACCCTCCGCATCGATGAGGCACGGCCTATGCAGCCCCGCAGGGATTTCGGTGACAACCGTGGTTCCGGGGGATACAACCGTGGATCAGGTGGTGGATTTAATCGTGGCTCCGGAGGATTTAACCGGGGTTCCGGAAGATCCGACCGCAGATACTAATTTTCATCCCATTTCTTTTTTCAGCCGTTGTTTTGTCTGTTCATCCCTCTATCCGGTATCGTATCATCTTTTTTCTTTTCTGGTTCTGTTTTTCGTATGAGTACGGGAATGGTTTCATACGCATTATTATACCATACAGTGACCTATCCTTTGGAAGAGGAATCAGATGAAACCAAGAATGGAGGGATACTGCGAGGAGATCATCAATTTTCTTCCTGACGCGACTCTTGTTATTGACAGTGACGGCTATGTCATTGCCTGGAACCGTGAGATGGAGCGATTGACACATGTTCCGGCATCTGCGATGCTTGGGAAAGGAAACTACGAGTATGCCCTCCCGTTCTATAACAAGAGGCAGCCGATGCTTGCAAACCTTGTGCTTCTGCCTGATGATGAGGTGGAGAAAAGATACCACTCTGTAGAGAGGGATGGTGACACGCTTGTCGTTGATATCTTCATCCCTGTTTTTGGAAAAAACGGGGCCTATTTCTGGGCCAAGGCCAGTCCCCTGTACGATCCTGCCGGTAATGTGGTCGGTGCCATTGAGACCATCAGGGATATCACCGATCGGATCCGGTCCCGTGAGGAGATGAGACGGACCGGACAGAGGCTTGCCGAGATCATCGATTTTCTTCCTGATGCAACATTCGTCATCGATTCGGATGGGTTTGTCATCAGCTGGAACAAGGCCATGGAAGAACTAACCGGTGTACCGGGAGAAGAGATGCTCGGGAAGGGGAAGTATGAGTATGCTCTTCCTTTCTACGGGGTGCAGAAACCAATGCTTGCAAACCTTGTCCTCATGCCTGAAGAGGAGGTGGAGGCCCGGTACGATACGGTCGAGAGGGATAATGACACGCTTGTCGTTGATATCTTCATCCCTACCTTTGGAAAGGATGGGACATACTTCTGGGCCAAGGCCTGTCCCCTCTACGATAGCAGTGGGAATATTGTCGGCGCAATAGAGGGTATTCGTGACATCTCGGACCGGAAGAAGGCTGAACAGGAGTCAGAGAATGCACGGCTCAAGCTTGCCGAGATCATCAATTTCCTCCCTGATGCTGCCGTTGTCATCGATACAAAGGGAATCGTCCAGGCATGGAATCATGAGATGGAACTTCTCTCCCGGGTCCCTGCCAGAGAGATGCTTGGAAAAGGGGATTATGAGTATTCTATTCCCTTTTATGGAGAGAAAAGACCCATCCTTGCAGATATTGTATTAAAGCCTGCACGTGAGCTTGAGTCTGATTATGCCTGGATTGGCAGGGAAGGAGATACGCTTGTGGTTGATACCTTCCTTCCGAAGGCAAAGGAGAACGGGGGATTTTTCTGGGCCAAGGCCTGTCCTCTCTATGATTCAGGAGGGATGGTCATCGGTGCCATCGAGACGATACGCGATATCACCGAGAGACGGGAGATGGAGGAGCGTCTTGCACGTTCAAAGGCAGAACTTGATATCGCAGCAGAGATACAGCAGAGTTTTCTTCCTGATACGATCCCGGCCATAACCGGGTTTGATATCGCAGCCCGGTGTGTTATGGCAAAGGAGGTTGGTGGAGATTTCTTTGATGTAATCCCCTTTGAACTGGTGCCATTACAGAGAGGAACTCTTGGGGTCCTTATTGCTGACGTCTCTGGCAAAGGAGTTCCTGCAGCCCTTTTTATGGCACTCTCCCGGATCGTGGTCAGGGTCAACGCGACCTGGTATCCCCGGCCTGATAAGGTGATAAACTCTGCCAATTCAATCATCTCAAAGGATTCGCGGGCAGGTATGTTTGTCACTCTCTTTTACGGCATTATTTCCGAGGAAGAGAGATCAATAACCTATGTTAACGCCGGCCATAATCCACCTCTTGTGTATCGCCATAAAGGAGACAGTTTTGAAGAATTAAAAGCAACCGGGATTGCAATGGGTGTTCTCGATGATGAGAAGTATGAACAGAGAACGGTACGGATAAATCCGGGCGATCTCATCGTGTTGTATACCGATGGAATCACGGAATCGATCAATTGTAATACTGAGATGTACGGGGATATTCGGTTGAGATCGGTTATCAGAAGATCAGCTTCCCTCTCTGCAGATCTGATTGTTGAATCGATACTGAACGAGGTACTGGAGTTTTGTGGTGATGAACAGCAGTTTGATGACAGCACGCTGCTCGTGATTAAGGGATAGGAATCTTCACCGTTTTTATTTCTATTGGCATAGCCACGGTTTATACGAATGAAATGAGGAATCAGGCCGGAAGAGATACAGACAGGATGTTTGTAGATCTGTAAAACCTGCAAAAAACTGAGAAAATATTCTCATGGACCGCACTTTCCCAAACAGATTGAGTGCCGGATTAGAAAAATGGGTATTTAATCGGAGTAATCCGGTCAATATCTTCAGAATGAGGGGATTGTTATGACTGAACAGATGGCAGCAATCCCCTCAATTATTTGCCCTACTGCTATTGCAGCAAGCAGAATTCCCATTATTCTGACAAAAATTCCGGGTCTCTGGTCACCACGGAGATGTCTTATGGGATGTGCAGCAAGATTTCCGGCACCGATAAAAAGCATCGAGAGTACTAATACCGATACAACCAAGGCAGACCGTTTCTCCGGCTTTGAGTGCTTCATGGCTGTACAGGACAACGACACTGATAGCCCCCGGTCCGGCGTAAATCGGGATGCCAAGTGGCACGATACGTTTGGGAAGGAGTGACTCTGCTTCTTTGAACTCCTCTTCAAATGATGTATCTTCTCCTGTTTTCAGATGCAGAACCTTTTTCCGGGTCTCGGTGTGCATGCCGTTTATCATTCCGATAGCGATGAGCAGGAGAATGATTCCACCTGCAATCCGGAAGGCAGGAATACTGATACCAAAGAAATCAAGGATGGTAAGCCGAAGAAATAAAAAATCAGGAAAAAAACCAGCAGAAAAAACGAGAGAAGGCTAACTGCTGCTTTCTGCACGCCAGAGGGTTGATCCCGGGTAACGACCGGAACCGGAATAACAGATCGGCAACTCCCCTCCTGATTCATTACTGAACCAGAGAGCCCGGACTCACTATCAGGGTGATCCGGTCTCCTGGATCCTCATACCCGCATTGAACCGCTGGCATGCAGGTTCTTTGTTACTTTTTGATAAAGTGACTCTTGGATACCTTGCACCGGGGACAGACCCAGGTTTCCGGGAGATCAAAAAACCGTGTCCCTGCGGGAAAACCATGAGCGGTGTCACCGACACTCTCATCATATACGTATCCACATTTCGTGCAGACATATTGGGCCATGGTAGTTCTTCGTTCCCGGGTCATTAAATTATTGCGGCGTTCCGGTTACCCTGCAGAGATGAGATACAAGACTTTGGCAGTTATGATGAGCCAGAATCAGAAAAAAGAAATTTAATGAGAATGAATGCCACGGCACCAATGCGTGCAGGGGGTACTGGGATAAAACCCTCTATGAGGCAGAGCTTCAGACAAAACAAATGAAAAACAATAGTTCATTT
>JAFGOM010000031.1 GCA_016926505.1 Methanospirillaceae archaeon | reverse complement strand
CAATCCTCATCCTCCTCATCGTGGCAGGAGCAGGTGCTTTTTGGTACTACCGGAAGAAAAACGGTGAGGAATGAACACCAACGGGTATAAAACCTCTTTTTTTCTCGCTTCACGAAGCATTATGCGGGGGAGCAGAGGGAGCCTGTACCTGACCGTGCTCATCATTGCAATGGTATTTATCAATATGATCTTCATGCCCTCGATAATCATGGGGTTTATCAAGACATACGAGGATCAGTTCATTGCATATGATATCGGAAATATCCTCGTCAGCCCAAAGACCGATGATCAGTATATCGAGGATATTGATGGTTTAATAGAGAGGTTAAACTCGGTTCCCGGGGTATTCAGGGCTGCGGGACATTACTCGACCGGGGCAACCCTGCGCTACAAAGGAAATACCCTTGGTACAACGATAAATGCAATCAAACCAAACGACGAACGGCTCGTTACCAATATCCATAAGAGAATAAAAGACGGGGATTATCTCGGCGAGGGAGAGACAGGCCAGATAATCATGGGTATCCAGGTGTCAGGACACAGGGATAAGGCAGAGGATATGGGCCCTACACTGGGGTATGTCTCTTCCGGCGATTCTGTGACGGTTGATTTTACCAACGGAGTATCCCGGGAGTTGCGGATAAAGGGTATCATCGAGACCGGGTCATATACGACAGACCAGGGGGTTTATATCACCTGGGACGAGATGGAATCAGTTCTCGGGCACCCGATAACCGAGGGATCCTATGTGATCATCAAAACAGATCCCGGTGTTCATGAAGATACGGTAAAGACACAGATATACCGGTTTGGAATCGCTGAAAAGGTCCAGACATGGGAAGATATCCTGAAAGAGGCAATGGGCAGGGCGATTGCAGATTTTGCAATGCTCAACAGCATCACCATCATCGTCTCCCTTATCATCGCAGTCGTTATCCTCTTTATCGTGATCATGATAAAGACACTGAGCAGCAGACGCCAGATAGGAGTCCTCAAAGCCATCGGTCTGGATAAAGGAATTATCGTCTTTAATTATGTCTTTCAGGTGCTGATCATGACAACACTCGGAATAATCCTTGGTATCATCGTCCTTGAGGCAATGGTTGCGATACTGACAGCGTACCCGTTCCAGTTCTCAGACGGGAGTGTGACACCGGTCGTGACAACCGCTGATCTCGTAAACAATACGGTCCTCCTGTACGGTGCCGGATTTTTCGCAGGATACATTCCGGCATGGCGGGTTGCGAGCGAGGATATCATGACAGCGATGAGGGCATGAAGATGATAGAGGTCTTTAATCTCTCACGGTTCTACCAGATGGGACACGTTACCGTCCGTGCCTTAAACGGGGTGACCTTTACCATCAAAAAAGGGCAGTTTATCGGGATCACCGGGGCGAGTGGATCAGGGAAATCCACGCTTCTCCATCTTCTCGGGCTCCTGGATCGTCAGACAGAAGGGACGATAAAGATCGGCGGTGTTGACGTAAGCACCCTGTCAGATCACGAGAGAACGCTGTATCGTCTGAAAAAACTCGGATACGTGTTTCAGGATTATGCCCTTGTTCCTGAATTGACCGTTGAGGAGAACGTGTTTCTGACCTCTATTGTGCGGGGAATGAAACAGACCGAGTACATGCAGAGAACCGATGAGATACTCAAACGTATCGGACTCTTTGACCGGAAAACGCACAAACAGAGTGAACTTTCAGGAGGACAGCAGCAGCGGGTTTCTATCGCCAGGGCTATCGTAAACGGACCCGAGATCCTCTATGCCGATGAGCCGTGTGCAAACCTGGACAGTGAGAGTTCAAAGACCGTCCTTGACCTCTTCAAACAGATAAACCAGGAGATGGGTCAGACAATCGTTATGGTCTCGCACGAGGACTGGCACCTGCAGTATTTTGACCGGGTAATAACACTGCGTGACGGTGGGATAATCAGGGACGGAATTCCGTAAGCTATGATAAGGGTGTCAGCAGCATCGTCAGAAAACAGAAGGGAACAAGAGTTTATCCGACAGTCCGCCATCCCGTGGCCGGTATCACCATCTCGAACCGTGCTCCCCTGCCGGGCTTACCGGTCTCAGAGATAACAATATCGGTTATCCCGAGGATCTCCCGGGAGAGAAAGAGCCCAAGCCCGGTATTTTTCCCAAAACCCTGCTCAAATATACTTTCCTTCTTCTCTGCCACAACACCCTCACCATCATCTTCACAGACAAGGATATGAGTATCGTTTTTCGTTTCTGCAAAGAAACGGATGGTTGTTATTGTTTCACCGTACTGTACCGCATTATCCATGAGATTGTAAAAGACCCTTGCAATCAGGGGATCGGCATAAATCTCAATTCCGGCAGGGAAATCGTCAATGATCCTGACATTCCCGAGAGGGGCATCTCTCTTTGCATCAGCAACAATATGATGGATATCCTGCCAGGCAGGGGTATGAATACCCATCTCCTCGTAATCCTTTGTGAACCGTATCATAAAGGAGATCCGCCCTGCTGCGTCCAGGATCTTCTCGCAAAAATTTCGTGACAGGGAATCCAGATCGGCATCCAGGAGCATATCAGTATACCCGGCAAGAGCAGTGAGCTGGTTGTTGATATCATGCCTCGTGATACGGGAGAGAAGGTTGAGTTTCCTGTTTGCCTGGGCAAGTTTCTCTTCAGTCTGCTTCTGTTCGGTAATATCACGACCTACCGACTGGTACTCCTGTAAAACCCCGTCTTCATCAAAGATTGCCCTGTCACTCCACCGCTGCCAGCAGATACTGCCATTGGGCATGATGATACGCTCTTCAATAAAGATATGCGGATTATCAGGGGTCAATGATGCAAAATCTCTTCCTACCCGATCCCGATCCAGAGGATGAAGCGTCGGCCTGAACCGGTGACCAATGATATCTTCCCTTTTTTTATCAAAATACCGGCAATATGCATCGTTCACAAAAATATGGGTCCCATCGGGGAGAAACCGGCATATGAACTCGGTCTGGTCCTCGACGATATTCCGGTATTTCTGTTCACTCTCCTGCAGTGCATCTTCAGCCCTGTTCTTCTTGATGACGTTCCATACCCCGCTCATGAGGAGGGTAAGTTTGTGCACGTCCCGGTCATCATACGGGGATACTTTATTTCCCACCCCTGCTACCATCACGATCCGGGAATCATCAAAGACAGGGATGTTCATATGCCGCAGAACCGGTACATGTCCCTCCGGATATCCTTTCTTTAACTGACTCGGGGCCATGTAATCGTTGGTGATAACGGGCCTGCGTTGTCTGACTGCCTCACCCCACAGACCGGTGGAAGAAAGGGGATATATCTGTGGTTTTCTCTGAATGGTGCACTCTTTCATCGACTCTGCAGACCAGGCATACATGGTAAGAACGGTCTCATCTTCGCTCACAAAAGCGAGATACCCGATAGTACTCCTGGTAATCTCTATCCCTTTCTCGACAGCATAGGTGAGGAGTTCCTGCAGGGGCACAGAGCTCATCTGATACAGGTGAACCAGTGTTTCGAGATAGAATTCATCCTGCTTTAACGCATCCTCTGCCTTTTTCCGTTCCGTGATATCCCTGACTGACTCGATTGCCCCCTTGAGACGACCTTCTGCATCATAGAGCGGACATGCAGTAAACCAGAGATATGCTCCAAGGCCGTCATTGAAATGCGGGATAAAGATCTCAGAGATCAATGACTCATCTCTTTTCGTGATGTCCGGGTATTGTGCAGCGCCGGACGGATCCCGGGAAAGAATGAGATCAATCAGGATAGGACGACGTTCATGATAGAACGGAAGGGCATATTCATAGTTGTCCTTCCCAATCATCTGATGGGCAGGAATCTTCGTCATCTCTTCCATGGCCCGGTTCCATAGTATCACGGTTCCTTTCGTGTCGATGGCAAAGGTAGCATCAGGAAGAAAATTGATGATATCTGCAAGATCCCGTTTTGATTCTGACAGTTCCCTCTCCTGCCGTATTATCTCGTCAAGATTGGCACGAAGCTCCTCTTCAGTTGCTGATATCTCTTCGTACTCAGCCTGAAGCTCTTCGTTATTTCGTTGTACCTCTTCTTCTGCCCTCTTCCGTCCGATGATTGTCCACATACCGCTCATGAGAAGTTCGAGCTGGCGGATATCTGTGGAGTCATACACATCTTCCTTGTTTCCCACACCGGCAACAACGACTATCTTCTCCCCTTCAAAAACAGGGACACTCAAAAGTCTTTGTAAGGGAATGTACCCTTCGGGGATTCCTTTCTTGTGGGGATCCAATGCAGCATAATCATTAATGATAACCGGGCGTCGCTGCCGGATACACTCCCTCCACAGACCGGTCGAAGCGACTGGGCAGGTGATGGGTTTATCCGAAATAAGGCTCTCCGGCATGGCTGTTTTTGGCCAGGCATGTATGGTCAGTACTGATTCATCATCATGAACAAATGCAATATACCCGATTGTGCTTCCGGTAAGTCGTACCGCTTCCTCCATCGCATAACTCGTGATAGAATCAAGAGGTTCATCGATCATATGATGCAGGGTAAGAAGCGCCTGCAGGCGTGATTCATCGCGTTGTAACGCTAAAAGAGCAACTCTTCGTTCGGTGACATCGATATTTGTCCCGACAGTAACCGGGGTTGGTCTTTCGTCGGCATCAAAAAGAGTCTTTCCCCGGGACCATATCCAGACCCAGTGTCCGTCACGGTGCTGCATCCGGAAGTACTGCTCGTACATCCCGTCAGGAGACTTGAGATATGACAAAAAATGCCGGTATACATCCTCTTTATCATCGGGATGCAGAAGATCGAGCCATGCCTCTTTGAGTGTCTGTTTCTCCGGTACTCCCGGTTGTTCGTACCCGAGAAGGGAGAGGTATTCGGGACTGCACCAGAGGTATCCGGAATCTGCATCATACTCCCAGGCGCCGGTGTGTGAAGCATCAATAAACGCTTTGTACCGGGATGATGCCACAAATAATTCCTGGTTCCTGGCGATCAGGGCCTGTTCCGCCTGCCTCTTTGATACTGCCTGTTTCACCTTGTGCTCAAGTTCGGCAAACTGTGCCTTTGCATCGCCTCCTTTCTGGAGATAAAAATCGGCCCCATGATTGATCGCCTGTATGACCACCTCTTCACGTCCCCTGCCGGTAAAAAGGATAAAAGGGATATCCGGGTACTGCTTTCGTACCGCAATAAGGAGATCAATTCCGTTTAACCCCGGCATCTCGTAATCAGAGATGATGGCATCAAACTGCTCCTGTGCAAGAATGGAGAACACCTCATGAGGATCGGGCGTGGTTCTGACACGGATATCACCAGCCCGTTCCAGAAATATCCTGCCTACATCAAGGAGGGATTTCTCATCATCAATATACAGAACCGTAATCGTCATACTCGATCCTGACCGGCTGAATAAAGAACAGTATCAGCAGAAAGATGCTGGCCAACCAACCAATCCATTCTGACCGGTAACGGTCTTTGTAAGGTGCCGTCCGGTTTGTGCAGAGTAATCTTGTCTTTTGCTTCACTTATACATGACTCTCCGGTTTGCTGGTGATCCATCCTTTCCCTCTTCTCCATCTGCCGACAGGAACACGTATCAGAAACCGGGCACCTTCCTGAAACGTTCCGTTCTCTATGATGGATAATCCGGTGACGGAGAGGATCTGGCGAATAAAAAAGAGTCCTTTTTCGTTCCTTTTCCCGTATCCCTGGCTAAAGATAAGTTCCTTCTCGGTATCAGGGATGCCGGACCCGTCATCGCTGCAGATGATACACAGAGACGAATCCATACATGAAGTCACAAACCAGATACCGGTTACCGGACCCCCATGTACAACCGCATTCCCGATAAGAACAGATATCACCTCTTTGAGGAGGGGATCGGCATAGATCTCCAGATCCTGCGGGATATCGGTATGGATACTGATCTCAGGATGGGAAAAATCACTGACTGCATCAGAAATAATTCGAAAAACCGGCTGCCAGTTGCAGGGGGCAAGACCAAACTTCTCATATTCACGGGAGAAACGAACAACCTCTTCTATCTGTTCGCATGCTTCCTTGGCATACCCGATATAGGAATGGATCAGTTCCGGATCCTCCTTTTTTAAGGAGAGATCATGAAAGGTCTGGACTGCAGAGAGTTTGTTAAAGACGGCATGCCGGGAAATCCCGGTAAAGAGCCGTATTTTCTCGTTGGATGCTAAAAGCGCTTCCCTTTCCCATACCTGTTCCGTGACATCCCTGAGAAAGAGAAGATGTGCAGGCCGAAAAATCCAGGTTATCATGACCGGGCAGATAAAAACCCAGATGATGCGTCCGTCCTTACCCGTTATCCGAAACGGATGAATGATATCTGCTTTCACCCCACTCGCCAGGTCATTATAACGGGTAATAACCTCTGGCAGATCATCAGGATACACAAATGCTGTCAACGGTAAAAAGAGGAGATCTTCGCTCTCATAACCGGTGAGAGAGAGAAACTCCGGGTTTATCTCTCCGATTACTCCATCCTGTACAACCATGACAGGTATTTGGGCATTCCCAATAATTTCATGATATTTCTCTTCCCCTGACCGTATCCATTCCTCACCCGGTTTTTCTCCGATGAAATCAGTCAGATACCAGATTATCATGTTTTCTTCCGGTCTGACCGCCTCAATATACCAGTTCCGGTGCGATCCTTCCGGATATACCGGGGTACCGGTAAAAACGACTTTCCCTGCATCTTTTACCTGAATGAGGAGAGAATTTTCAGACTCTCCGGATACGAGCGAAGTAACCCTCATCTGTAAAAGACGTTCCCGGGGATAACCGGAAATTATGCATGCAGCAGGATTTGCCTCTGTTATCCACCCGCAATCATCAGTGATAAAAACACCATACGGAGATTTTTGGAGAGAAAGAGAACAGGCATCGGACCAAAAAGAAGATGATGCATCGTTTTCAGAGAGCAGTGCCTTTTGTTTCTCCCGACCCTTTCGTTCATCCTCTTTTGTCTCATCCTTCATCTGCGACTGTGTCGTGATATCAATACAGGATGCAAACACACCAACAGGTTCGCCGGAGATATTTCGGATACAGTTCAGTGAGATATAAACCTGGATTCGACTGCCATCCCTTCGAAAGACCGGAACTTCACCCTTCCACATCTGTTCTTCCCGGAAAACCTCACTGATGGGAGAGAGAGAGATCTCATCAGGAAGGAGTGATGACGCATGCTTCCCAAGGAGCTCCTGTGGACTCTCATATCCCCACATCTGTACCAGTGCCGGGTTTACCGTGGTCAGGATCCCGGACATATCAGTAATGGCAATCCCGTCCAGTGACGATTCTATCGCAAACTCCTTGATAAGCAGCTTCTCTTCTGCCAGTCTCTTCTCGGTGATATCCCTGATAGACTCTATCGCCCCGATAATCTTCCCCTCGCCATCTTTCAGGACAGTTGCCTTTCCCCATAAAAACCGATCCTCTCCACGCGGGTGAGCCATTTTTGTCTCGGCCACAAGGGTATTACCAACCCGGCGAACCGATGTGTAGTTTTTCAGCACTTCTTCATCAGGCAGAAGGACCAGATCGATAAGAATCGGACGGCGTGTCCCATAAAAAGGCACTGCATAGGCGTAATTTCCCTCGCCCATGATTGAGCCTGACAAAATCCCGGTCATCTCCTCAATAGCCCGGTTCCAGATGATAACTTTTCCTTCCCGGTCGATAGCAAAGGTAGCATCAGGCAGAAAATTGATCAGATCAATCAGGCGTTTCTGTGTCTGTAACAGTTCCTCTTCCGCATTTTTCCGGTTCGTGATATCGGTTGCAACCTCAAGCCGCACCAGTCGTCCGTCGCTCCAGCGGATCGCACGGTCGCGACAGTCGTACCACCGGCCACTGATCTCGCTGTAATGCTCCCACTGGCAGGTTTTGAAAGTTCCGGATCTGTCGAGAAGAAGGGGATTGGTACAGTACGAACAGGGACCATTCTTTTCTCCCCTGATAACAGTATAACACTTCTGCCCGATAACGTCCCCAAAAAGCGATCGTCCCTGCTGATTGAGATATAACAGATCATAGGTATCCATATCAGAAACATAAATAAGAGCATCGATGCTGTCAAGGATTCTGAAGAGCTGTGCCTGTACCTCCTCGATAAGGTGAT
>JAFGOM010000004.1 GCA_016926505.1 Methanospirillaceae archaeon | reverse complement strand
GAGCTAATAAGGCTAATCCCGGTTGGAAGAAGGTTGTCGGTGCCATCAGGAGATCGTGATTTAATACGCTTGATATTTCTCCAGATTACCAATTGCCGGGCAAAATCCTGATTTTACATATCGGCAGGAAACACCAGGGAATCTCACCTTTTCAGAGAGAAGGAACGGTATAAAACTGCACTTTCCTGACCTGATGATCTGTACATATTCCCTGTTGCAATACCCCAAACGTATTCTCTAGAATTCCATCTGAATTGAGATTTAGGAATAAAAACCCGTAATGGTAGGAAAAAACCAGGTCAGGCAGGAAATAAAGTACAGCGTTATGGTGCTCTGTGAATCAGAGAGAGAATTTGTAATCAAAATCCCCGGTTTTCAATTGTGCCGATTTTCCCAATTCTTTTTATGGTTTAAGGACAATATTAGGATATTTTATCATATCATGTACTCATCCAGAAAAATCGCGGTCGTCATCCCGGCGTACAAGGAAGAACTCCTCATAGGTGAGACATTACGCTCCATCCCCGGGTTTGTCGATGGTATCTATGCCGTTGATGACGGATCACCGGACGCCACCGGGGATCTCATCGATTCATATGCGTCTTCTGATCCAAGAATTTTCCCGATCCACCACGATACCAACCATGGTGTCGGCGCTGCAATCATCTCAGGGTACAAAAGGGCATGTGCGGATGGTATGGATATCGTTGCAGTTATGGCAGGGGATAACCAGATGGATCCGGCATTCCTCCCCAAACTCATCGATCCGGTGTTATCAGGACAGTATGATTATGCGGTCGGAAACCGCCTGATAAATGAGACATTCAGGAGAGGAATGTCAAAGTGGCGGTTTGTCGGAAACTCCATCCTGACCCTGCTCACAAAAGTTGCATCAGGCTACTGGCAGCTGATGGATCCCCAGAACGGGTATACAGCAATCAGCAGGCGGGCACTTGAGACGATAACCCTTGATGCTATCTATCCCCGATACGGCTACTGTAATGATCTCCTTGTCTGGCTGAATACGTATGGATTCCGGGTTAAGAATGTTCCTCATCCGGCACGGTACGGAACGGAACGATCAAAGATTAAATACTCGACGTATATTGTACGGCTCTCATGGCTTCTCTTTAATGCGTTCCTCTGGCGGATGAAGACGAAATATGTTGTTTTTTCATTTCATCCGCTCGTGTTCTTCTATGCTGCCGGTGTATTTTTTTTATTTTTAAGTTTCCTGTTCGGCCTGTATGCACTCTGGTTCAAGTTCGTGGAAGACAACCCGATCTTCATTCCTGCAGTTGTATCAGTAATTGTATTTGGGATCGGAGTTCAGTTTCTCCTCTCTGCAATGATGTTTGACATGCAGGAGGAGAATAAAGGGAGTTGGTACTAACATGTTTCAGAAATGCCATCTTCTTTTTTGATACACTTTTATCCCAAAAGCCGGGATAACCGGCATTATCCTAAAAAAGGGGAAATTCTCTTTTCTGTGACCGGTTTTTATTCCCAGGCGGGGGATTATTATTCCATTCTTTCCAATAATATAGCATGAATATCAGGATTTTTTATGATGGGGCAAACCTGGAACAGATACGTAACCTTCTCTCAGAAGGGAGGATACAGGGTGTTACCACAAATCCCTCACTGATGCGCAAAGAAGGAGTGAGGGATTACAAATCCTCAGCCAGAGAGATTATTACAGCCTGCAGAGGTCTGCCGGTATCCTTAGAGATCTGTGCCGACAATAAAGAGGAGATCGTAAGACAGGCCCGTATCATCGCAGGATGGGGAGAATCAGTATATGTTAAGATTCCTATCATCAGGACCGACGGATCTGATAACACCGACATTATCCATAACCTTTCTGCTGAAGGTATCAGGATCAATGTAACTGCCATTATGACCTCTGACCAGGCAAATTCTGCAATTGCAGCCGTTTCGCCGGCAACACCATCAATAATTTCGGTTTTTGCAGGAAGAATCGCTGACACCGGACGGGATCCGGTCCCGACACTCCGGCAGGCAGTAGCATGGACAGGAGAGAAAGCTCCTGTCCAGGTCCTCTGGGCAAGTACCCGTGAGATATTCAATATCATTCAGGCAGAGACAGCAGGATGCCATATCATCACGGTTCCCCCTGATGTTCTGAAAAAAATCCCCCTGCTTGGAAAAGACCTCAACGAGGTTACTCGTGATACGGTTCAGACTTTTTACCGGGATGCACAGGAGAGTGGGCTGTCCTGCTGAGAGGAGGAAGAGACGACAGCCGGCAGAATAAACGGTTCGTTATGCTTGACCGGGATGGAACCATCATAAAGAACATTCCATACCTGTCAGATCCTGACCTGATTTCATTTTTGCCCGGTGCTATTGCTGGTCTGAACCGGCTTGCACACGCAGGGTTCAGCCTCGTTATTATCTCCAACCAGTCAGGTATTGCAAGAGGACTGGTGACACAGGATCAGTTAAACGCGATTCATACGCGGTTACGAAAACTCCTGGCAGATGAAGGGATAACAATAAGCGGGATATATTATTGCCCTCATCATCCGGATGACCAGTGTGTCTGCCGGAAACCACAACCTGGTTTACTCAATAATGCCATCCGGGATAACCGGTTTGATCCAAAGGAATCATTTATGATCGGCGATTCCATGGTTGATATTGGATTTGGAAAGAATGCCGGGGCGTATACCATTCTTGTGAGAACCGGGAACGGGAAGGAGACTGAATCTCTTGCTCAAATCAGACCCGACTGCATCGTTGATACTCTTGCGGATGCTGCAGTTGTAATTCTGAGGATTACATCAGGAGATGTGTGATATCACACCATACAATATCAGAGCTGTCCGGTACAGGCGAGATATAAACCTCTTCATTGCAAAGATATAAAAATGGGAGAAAAAGTCATTGAGAGAGAATGAATCGATCCAATGTCCCTGCTGTCATGGAACAGATGTCATCCCCATCATTTACGGGTGCTCAGTTGCCGTTCCCGACCCGGAAAACGAGGGAGGGAGGATCTACCTCCCTGATAAATGCCAGGACCTCACGGATCCCGAGTGGCATTGCAATACCTGCGGTTTTGAGTGGTGGGGGGCAGGATCTCTCCCGGGTGTGATACCAGACAACGATTACTCCTCGTCTGAGCCCCGGTAATAATACTCACCGGAACTCTTCTGCTCCCTATCAAGATACGAATCCGGCTTGTTGATACGCGGTCTGCCGCTTATATCTCTCCTGAACGTAACCCCGAGCTGTGAGAGGAACGCATTCATCCCCTCCCTCATCTCGAAAGGACCCCGGGCAGTACCACGAACCCCGGGTTCACCATCAAAAACAAGCAGGCGCTCACTGATCATGTCGACGAGGTAGATGTCATGATCGATAACCAGAATTGCTGCCGGTTTCCCTTCCACGTGATGCCGGAAGATACGGGTCATCTTCATCCGCTGCTCCACGTCAAGGTGGGCGCTCGGTTCGTCAAGGACATAGAGATCCGCCTGTTGCGAGAGACATCCGGCAATCGCAACCCGCTGGAGTTCTCCTCCGGAGAGGGTATCTAACGGAGACTGGAGAATGGGAGTAAGTGTTAACGGCTCAATGATCTCATGCTGGTAATACGCCGAGTCAAAGGCCCGCGTTATCTGGCGCAGGTAAAACTCCACGGTATCAGAACTGTCACCCTTGATATACTGGGGCTTGTATGCGATCCGGACCGTGGTCTCCATAGACCCAACGTCAGGTTTCTCAACACCGGCTATGAGTTTTGCAAGAGTTGATTTCCCGATACCATTTGCACCAACAATCCCCACCACTTCTCCGGCAAGAATTTCTCCGCCCAAAACCTCAAGCGAGAATCGGTCATAGGCCTTCTTCATGGCAGGGATCTCCACGAGAACCTCACGTTCCGCCCCTTTATCATGAGTACGTTTCTCAAACGTGACCTGGTACTCCCGGAAACGGACATTCTCTTCAGGAAGGAATCCCTCGAGGTACTGGTTTATCCCGACCCTTACCCCCTTCGGACGGGTGATAACACCAAAAACCGCGGGTTTCCCATAGGCGATGTGAACCGTGTCTGCAAGCATATCAAGGATGGCCAGGTCATGCTCAACGATTACACAGGGACGGATACGGGCAAGGTTCCGTATGGTCTCAGCTGCTGCCATTCGCTGATATATGTCCAAAAACGGAGTTATTTCATCAAGGAAATAAAAATCTGCCTCCCGTGATAGGGCCGCTGCAAGGGCCACCCGCTGGAGTTCCCCGCCTGACAGGGTATTGATATTCTGGGAGAGGATAGGGGTCAGTGCGAGTGCATCAATATAATCATTAAGAGCGCCACGCTCATCAGTTGTCTGGAGCAGATCCGCTACGGTTCCTGAGAATACTTTCGGGATAAAATCGATATATTGTGGTTTTACCGAGGCTTTCACCTCTCCCCGGGAGAGGACCTGGAGGTAGTCAAAGAGTTCTGTTCCGGTATACTTCTTAAGAATCGCATCCCACCCGGATACTTCATCAAAAATACCGAGATTCGGGGTTACCTGACCGGAAAGAATCTGAACCGATGTAGTCTTGCCGATTCCGTTCGGCCCAAGGATACCGGTTACCTTCCCGGTGACCGGAATCGGAAGTCCATAAAGGGCAAACCGGTTTGGTCCGTACCGGTGCGTGGGATACTCGAGCTCTTCAGGCAGGAGAATGATATCGATCGCGTCAAACGGGCACTTCTTGACGCATATCCCGCACCCGACACACATCTCCTCTGATATGACTGCCTTCCCTTTCTCGTCTAAAGAGACGGTCTCGTCACCGGTCCTGACCCGCGGACAGTAGATAATGCACTCAGTTCCACACTTGCGTGAATGACACCGGTCCTCGTGAACAATCGCTATCCTCATGGCATCACAGGGCGCTGCTGCCAGACATCAGGAATGTCCAGCTCACGAACCAGAAGGCAAATGTCATAAATCCCTGATAAAACCAGTCTTTCTTCCCAAGAGACCCGGTATCGATTCGCATCAGCATAAAGACATGTTTCTGCAGAACGATCGCGGCAAGCATCAGGAAAAAAGCAAGATAAATATGAGTATCTGATGATGATTGTCCGGCAGATGATCCCTGAGTATAATAACTGAGTATTCCCGCAGCTGCTCCTGCAAAACAGGCGACGAGCGTTCTTTTAATCTTACTGGTATACTCTTCAATACGCTTATGATCCTTAACCATCTCCTGAATTGGGGTATCAGCATCAGGATCAGTCCGTGTGAGTTCTTCAGACATAATTGGCACCAGCTTTCTAGTAATTATGCATAAGGAGTTATCTATCTTGGGTTTGAGAGGAAATGTATCAGCACGATCCCGGGGAAAACCTGCCATGTGACAGCACACATCCCCCGGATGCCCGGGGTTATGGTTACGGATAGGATAACTGCCCACAATTTTTACCATCATTTCATCCCCTTCATCCACTACTCTCCACCAGCCATTTTAGGCACAAGAACAGATACTATAGACAATGGCTACCACAAAGGGCATGAACAGCCTTGATCTCGTTGCTGCAATAGATGAATGTGCAGGACTGCTCCCGCTCTGGATTCATAAGATATACCAGCTCGAGAACCGCTCTGTGGTAATCAGACTCAATGCACGGGAGAAGAAGAAATTCACCCTTCTCATAGAACCGGGAAGACGGATGCATCTCATTGCGGCTATGCCGGATGTTCCTACCTTTCCCCCCTCCTTTGCAATGCTCCTTCGGAAATACCTGCAGGGAGGGTATGTAAGCAGTATCACCCAGATCGGCCTGCAACGGATCGTCGAGATAACGGTACAGAAGGCTTCCGGTACCTGGCACCTGATAGCAGAGATCTTTGATGATGGCAATATCATCCTTACCAATGATGCATACACCATCATCCAGCCTTTACGGCAGATGCGGTTCCGTGACAGGACGATAATTCCCGGAGAAGTGTACCGGTTCCCCCCGCCTGATGTCAGTACTGCAGGAGAAGAAGAATGTGCCGCACTGCTTGCAGCATCAGACCTTGATATCGTCAGGTTCCTTGCTGTCTCCTGTTTCTTAGGGGGAGCATATGCAGAGTATCTCTGCCGCACCCGGTCCATCCCAAAAGACCTGCCCGCTTCAGAGGCAGATCCGGCAACTGTTCTCTCTGCAATCCATACCCTTATCGATGAGGTAAAAACCAAAAAAGAGCCTGTCGTCACTAATACCGGAGTGTATCCGATACCAATCGGTGAACCCGTCAATGCATCAGGATTTGTTACCTTCAATGACGCCCTGGCATCCTACTTTCCCTTCAAGGAAGGAAAAAAGGAACAGAAACAAAAAACCACAATATCACGGGAAGAGCGGATAAAAAAACAGCAGGAAACTGCTATCCTTGCCTTTAAGAAGAAGATTGCGCAGAACGAAGAGATTGCAGAGAAGATTTACGAGAATTACCTCTTTGTCAGTGACATCATCGCGACCTTACAGAAAGCATCTGCAGGTCATTCCTGGCAGGAGATCGCAGAGATTATCAGCACTGCAAAGAACGGCCCGGCAACAAAGATACGCCGTGTCATCCCTGAGCAGGCAGCCGTTGAGATCGATCTCAAAACTCTGGTTATTATCAGGATCCATGAGAGTGTGGAAGAGAACTGCGGAAGGTATTATGAACAGGCAAAGAAATTCAAACGCAAGCTCAAAGGTGCAGAGGAGGCCATAAAAAAGGGGACTCCGGTTCGCAAGCGGCATTCTGTTACGTATAACCGGCCAAAAAAACGCTGGTATCACCGGTTCCGATGGTGCTTTACCTCAGATAATGTTCTCATGGTGGGCGGCAGGGATGCAGGACAGAACGAAGAACTGGTAAAACGATATATGGAAGGGAATGACTCATTTGTACATGCTGATGTGTTCGGAGCCGGCGTGGTTA
The DNA here is from genome assembly GCA_016926505.1 of Methanospirillaceae archaeon. Classification (GTDB taxonomy): domain Archaea; phylum Halobacteriota; class Methanomicrobia; order Methanomicrobiales; family Methanospirillaceae; genus JAFGOM01. The sequence continues at coordinate 10,969 of JAFGOM010000004.1, read as the reverse complement.
TCCTGAAAGGAGAGACTGACTGCTGGGATGAAGTAGCACAGTTTGCCGCCTCGTTCTCAGGAGCGTGGCGATCAGGACATCATACCGCTGATGTCTATGCAGTCAGTCGTGAACAGGTATCAAAGACTGCCGAGTCAGGGGAGTATGTCTCCCGGGGGGCGTTTATCATCAGGGGAGAGAGGAGATGGTTTCACAATACCGGGCTACGCGTTGCAATCGGACTCATGGAGCATCCGGAGACCCAGATTATCGGGGGACCGCCATCTGCCATCTCCAAAAAGACCGGGGTGATGGTTGAGATCTGTCCCGGTATGTATGAGCCAAACGATGTCGCGAAAAAGATCGTGAAACTGATCCGTGATACCCTGACCCCGGATAAACAGAAAGCGTTAAAGTTCGCCCTGCATACCGAGGCGGTTGCAGCATTTGTCCCTTCAGGAGGATCTGATATCGTATCTTTTGATACAATGACCGGTACGGGAGACGGAAAAGGAGAATAGCTCCATACTCTCCCGGGATATCCCCGGGAAGAAATCCCTTTAATCATGAGAGCAGATCGAAAAGGGCTTGTCAGGATGTCTGGTGAGATATCACTTACTCCATGGTCTGTTGATGATCTCTGGCATCTCGAGCACCTGATAACCCCGGGCAGTCTTGTATATGCAACTACGCTCCGGAGTATGGAGGCTGCAACTGACAAGATCCGCCCGGAAAAACAAAAAAAAATACCTATCCGTTTAGGAATACGTGTTGAGAGGGTTGAATTTCACGAGTATGCTACGAGATTGCGTGTTTTTGGAGTGATTGAATCAGGTGTTGATTGTGGATCGCACCACACCTTAAACCTACAACCCGGCTTTGAGATATCAGTCATCAGGAGATGGACCCCTGCTGACCTGCAACGTATCGATCGTGCTGTTGCCGGCTCAGACAAGCAGGATGTCGCGGTTCTTGCCATCGAAGAAGGAGAAGCAGAGCTCTTTTTCGTACACCAGTTCGGACCAAGATCGGCTTTTTTGGTGACACTGGGAAGCGGTAAGGGAGCAGATACCGATAACCGGGAGGAATTTTATTCCAAAGTCATTGGAAATCTCGAACAATACAAAGGCCCCCTTATTATTGCAGGGCCGGGATTTATTAAAGAAGATCTTGCATCACGGTACCGGGCGCATTACCCGGAAAGATCGGCTCCCCTTCTCATCGAGACGAGGAGATCGGGTGCAGGGGCAGTCATGGAGGTCATCGGTGAGGGAACCATCGAGCGGATTATCGGGGATGCCCAGCTCAAAGATGAGGTCATCCAGATGGATGAACTTTTAAAGCGGATCGCAAAAGATGAACCGGTTACCTATGGGAGAGACGAGACAGTGGATGCAGTCTCCTGTGGTGCAGTAGAGACGCTGCTTATCGTTGATAACGGACTGCGAAATCCCGAAATTATCAGCGTAATGGAGACTGCAGAACAGATGGGCGCCCGCATTGTTATCTTCTCATCATCATTTGAACCGGGAAAGCGGTTATCATCACTGGGAGGGATCGGGGCTCTTCTCAGGTATGCAGTCTCGTAATCCCGGCCGGTTATCCTGGTGTGAAGATGAATCTTTATATTTATTTATGCCATGGGATCATACTCTATGTAAGTCATGCAGATAGCTGATATCATCAGGTACCCGGATCGGGAAGCTGCCATGTGGATTGCTGCTATCGGTATCACAACCATAATTACCTTTATTCTCGCATATTTCTGTATAAATGCAGGTATTTACAACGTTTTTCCCCACCTTTTCTACATCACCATCGTGGTTGCATCCTACTTCTTTCCGATTGCCGGGATAATCTATACCATTCTTCTCTCACTGGGATATCTCGGAATCCAGTCTTACCTTGTACCTGATATGTATGGATCGATGACCGGTATTGATGCGGTGATGAGGACAATAACCTTTATCGCAGTATCTGTGGTGGTATCTCTGACCTCTTCGGTGATTCGCAGGAGGGAAGCAACCCACAAGGCAATTCTTTCCGGATCTCCGTCAGGCATCGTGTTAACCAAAAAAGACGGCATTATTATTGAGTACAACAAGGTATTTGCTGATTATTTCAGGAAAGGAACAAAGGATCTTACCGGGTGTTGTATCCTCTCACTAACCCACAATCCTGATGAATTACGTACCATCCTTACATCAATAACCGAACAGAGAACCGCTCCTGCTATCATACCCTTCGTATCAGAAAATACCACTATTCTCTGGCTCTATGTCACCGGGTCTCTTACCGCAGACGGATCTCTCATGATCGGGCTATCAGATCTCTCTCAACAAAAAATTGCCCAGGAACAACGGGAAAAAGATCGTATTATCCTCTCAAGTCTAATCGATAATATTCCTGAACCGGTCTGGATGAGAGATACGAACGGAGAACTGCTGGTTGCAAACCGGCGTTTTTTTGAGATCGATTCCAGAAACAGATCTACAGAGGGTTCTCTTACCTGTGCAGATCTCTTTTTGTTTTCCGACAAAGACAGGCAGGTGATCTCTACCGGTGTACAACACCAGGCAGTTGAGACAGTCTTTACGGCAGATTCTCAAATCCGCTACATCACCATCACAAAATCACCAATATTTGATGATTCGGAGACGGTAATTGGAATTACCGGCATTGCGATTGACAGTACCTCACAGATACAGATGCAGAATGAGTTAAGACAACGGGAAGAAGAACTGGAGAACGTTGTCAATGCAAACCCCATGGGTATTCTTGTGATCGATACAGACAGGCGTGTCCTTCTTGTTAATCAGGCCCTTGAGATCCTGCTCAGTATGGAGAAGAGAGAGATACAGCAGACTGAAAATATCAGGGAGCTCTTCGGGAACCCGGAAGACCCCCCGCTTTTGCTTGAAATTATGCTTGAGGATGAGGTCGATCTCGCACTTGAGAGGTATTTTTCAGGAAATTATTACCCTTCACCCACCGTTCCGGGTGCTTTTGAGGTGATTGAGTTCTTCCCGCAGATGGATCAGGGAAGAGGGATGTATTTAAGGTTCACTGCTGCCCGGATTACCACCCGTGAAGGAAAGACATTTGGTGCTATTGCTACGATTGAGAACTATACCGAACTGCAGACGATCCGACACACTTTAGAGATAAATGAAGAACGGTTCAAGACTGCTGCCCGGATGGCAACGGATTTCATCTTCGAGGTGGAACATGCAACCGGGATGGTCTCCTGGTTTAGTGACCGTGATATGGTGATCCTGTCAGGCAGTTTTACGACGTCACAACCCTGTCATATCAACCAGATTGTTGAACGGATAGATCCTGATGACCGTGACCAGGTAGCAGAAGCTCTCTCTTCCCACGTGAAATCGAAAGAGGCTTTAAATCTTGAGTTTCGTATTCGGGAAAACTCAGGGCAGTTCCGCATCTGGTTCGTCCAGGCTGAGGTGATGCCCGGCAGGAGCAGAACCGACCGGCGAACAATCGGGGTCATCACTGATATCACTGCAAAACGGATGCATGAAGAGAGCGAACGGAATGCATACGCTGCAATTGAAGAGAATATTGCCCAGTTTGCCATCCTCGGTGACCATATCAGGAATCCTCTCCAGGCGATCTCAGGGTATAACGACATGGGAGCAGGAGAGTATGGGGATAAGATTCAGGAACATATAGAAGAGATAAACCGGATTGTTGATCAACTGGACAGGGGATGGATCCGGTCAGACTCTATCAGGGAGTTTCTCAGGCGCAATTATGGTCTGCTTGAGAAGAAACAGACCCTCTATCCTGAAATAGATGAATAACGATGCATTTTTTGTTCATTACCCTGAACTCCTGTTCACCTGATGCCATACCGGTGAAGTGCCCTGATACTGTTGTATGCAGCCTGGTATGACGGCACATGTACCACTCCCCGTGCACTGTTTGCATGGCAGGTACGTGCAACATCGTGGAAAGGAATGGTTCCCGTACCCACCTCGAGAATCCCGGGAGAGATGCCGTTATTGTCATGCAGGTAGATATGCCTGCTTGCACTCTTTGCAAGGAACCCGGGAAGGCAGCCGTTCTGATGGGCATGGGAGAGATTAAGTGCCAGGGAGACCGGGCCCAGAAGAGAGAGGTCAGCAGGGGTTCTGATACAGGCATGGTCCCATCTTCCTGCATTGGTTACTGCAAACGAAACCCCGTACTCATGGGAAGCGGTGGTGAGTTCCTGTAAGGAACGGGAGAGCTGGGAGCGTGCATACGGCATATCCTCCTTCATGCTGACAAACCCTGCATTGATGATGACATCGGCACCCGGCTCTGATGCAATCATGAAGCGTTCCTTAATAGCGACGACAGAGGCCTGCCTGACCGGTTCGATAATACTTGCAGGGTTTATCTCCTTGTGAGGTACCTGGATGGCATACCGGTACTGGTATGACTCAAAGATATCAGGGGATGATATCCGGTGCAGTCCCCCGTCAACTATCTCAATCCCGCTCGAAAGAGAGCCTGCATGTTCCAATGCCACCTCGAGAGGTTCATGCATCAGGCATAATGTTGATATCCAGAGCACTACAGTTCCTCATAATTCATGGCGGTATTGGTATCAGTGTTTTTCTGTTCTTTTGATATCTGCCTTATCCCGGATTGGTGCAGTGAAATCCTGAATCGTTTGGGATTAAGCCCGGCAACGCGTTTTTTTATTCCTGAAGGGAGAGGGATGACAGATCTTTTTGAATAGAGCATCTGTGACGGTATACAGTCATTATACGCCGTTACTGAAATAATCTTCTTTTTCGGGGAAGTGATCTCCAAAACAGCGGAAAAAAGATGGTTATGCAGGGAGAGGCGGGTATTAATTTTTCAGGCCCAGTACTACTTTTGTCTCATCAAGATCCATGCCCGGCTTTATCTTGCCACCGTACATGATCCGGATCGCTTCCTTGTCAATATCAGTCAGAATATTCCCACCGGTGTATTTTGGATAGAAGTAACTATCTTTGATATCATAGGTATTTCCATGGAACCCGAGACTCCACAGGATCCCTTTTTGCAGGTAGTGCTCACGCTCCTCTGTGGTCAGATCGTTTCGTAAGTACAGGTAATCAAGGTTGACCATACCTATCAGTCTCCCGTCGTCATCCCGGATCAGTTTATCACTAGAGGAACGTTTATCCTTAAACTCTTCAAGCATTGCAAAAGGGATTATCCTGATGTTGTAATAATTATAGGGTATCTTTGCATAGTTCGTCTGTAAGAAACCACGTTCCACTGAGTCATCCTTTATCTGGGTCGTCTCTGATATGCCATTAAAAATCTTTGCAAACGAGATGACATATGCAATATCGTTATTGTTATAATTGGCATCAAACCAGAATTTGTAATCCTTATCGGTCTTCCATTTGCTGATCTTTGAGTTGTCGAGCCCAAAGGCAATATCGATGAGATGATTACTGATGTCTTTCTTGGTAAGAAGAGTATCATCAGCACTGCTCTCCCCCCGAATCTCGTAGAGGTCTCCCCGTAAGTAGAGCGTTTTTGGCGTGACGATCCCGATGAGGACGTCCTGTTCATCGGTTATCAGGCGTGCATCATCCTTTATCCTGAACTTCAGGTCATCAAGCATTGATGGGGAGATGATCTGAATGTTATAGTAATACTCAGGGATTACTGCCCCTTCCACTGACACTTCTGATGATGCCATGCCCTCTGTTACGTCCGTCCGGGTGACATCTTCCCCGACCCCTGACGGTCCTGACGGCTGGCTGATACATGCTGATGCCACGATAAACAGGGATAATGCGACAATCAGGAGATAAATCGTACTATTCTTCATGAATACCTCACGCCTAACTCTATGTTGTACCTCCTTTATTAAATATAAGGATAGAAGTATTATCGGCATATAAAAGGCAATAGGAAGCGGTTTTTTTATTAAAATCTGACATTTTTCTAAATCAGTACACCTCACATAACTCTTACCGGTTTGAGACTGCCCGCGACCGGGAAGTGCCTGCAAACAACAGGTTTAACTCACATGAGATGAACCTAAGTAAGGCACTACGGGCTTATGGTCTAGGTGGTTATGACACCGCCTTTACACGGCGGAGGTCGCCGGTTCGAATCCGGCTGGGCCCATCTTTTTCTGCATGACATAAAGAGAGGACCTGATGCAGGAGTTATTTCGTTCGTTACAGAAAAAGGATAGTACCTGATCTCTCTTTGTCTCTTGTACCCTTCCTCTGCTCTGCCGGGCCTGGGATCTGAATAAAATTTCTCTTTATTCTGCCAAAATAAGAAGAATCTGGATCAGGATTCTGTTACTATGGCATCTGCCTTTTCATTAAAAGGATTTATCCGCACGGCGAGTGAGAAGAGGTAGGGATAATTCCGGTGCAGGTGCCGGATATACTGGAGGTACACACCGGTGAGCTGGTTATACACCCGCCTGATATCACCGGAAAGATGCACAAGATCTGATTCGGGCAGGGATGAGAGATCTTTTCGGTTTTCGAGTTCTTCTGCAAGATGAAAAACCGACTGAAGGAGAGGACTAAACGACCCGTGTTCGAGGAGAGCGGGGTTTTCATAGAGTCGTAACAGGAACATCTTTTTCTCCTTCAGAAATGCTTTGAGTGCAGTAAGGTCAATTGCACTGATAGCAACCATGTATTCGTGATCCTCTATCTGCTGTTTACCGGCAGCCCAGGCCCTGTCATCCCATTCTGATGAGAAAGCAAGGATCTGTTGTAGCCTTTCTTTTTCCGGATCCGCATAACAAAAACAACTCAGGAGTGTGCGACCTATCTCTGAGAAAAAGACCTCGATGACCATGTTTACCTTGGTAAGCCGTTCCCGTTTCTCCCGGAACTGAATCAGTTCATTGAGAACCAGGGTAATGATGAGAACGTTTAAGAATAAAAAGCCGGTCGCATTGAAGAGATAATTGACGGTGTCATCAATATGGCCGATAAGGAATGATTTGAGAAGATATACCGATACCGCACAGATAATAAATACAAGGCCTACCCAGACCTGCCAGGATACTTGTTTCATACCCTATGGTTTGGTTTATTCCGACATATAGATACAGGGAAGATGAGATGATGAGGGGTTACATAACCTCATTTCCCACAACCCGGCTGCAGGGAACCGGTCCTGTCTGATTCCTTCTGCCCTGGTCATTCAGAGACCGATCTAACCGTCACAGAACCTGCCTGAGCATCACCATATCCCGTAACTGCACGCCATCCTCATATATCGGTTCAGGGTAATTATCGACAAAAAAGTTGCGTTTCAGGGCGTATCTGCAAAACCCCATCTCTTCATACAGGGATAACTGCCGTACTGCCACATCGGCAGTCCCGATTCGAATCTCTTTACATCCGCTCTCTTTTGCCCTTTGTATCGCATACGAGAGGAGATAATGCCCGAGTCCCCGGCCCTGGTACGGGGTGTCGACCGCGATATTCTTTATCTCCATGACATCTTCGCAGATTGGTTGCAGAACACAGACCGCGATTATCCTGTTGTCATCTTCCATCACTAATATGTCAGATCCGAAGATATACCGAAAAATGCCCTCTTTTGTCTCGTCCGCAAGCAGGAGGAGGCGGTACGGTATCTCTTCACCGGGCATGAGTGTTCGGAGGGGATATCGGGGGTTTTGGTGCATAACAAGTATTATCGGCTATCTGAGATAAGAGGTTTGGTATTATCCCGGTTAATCTCTTCCGGGACGCTATTATCCGTGGTATTGATGAGGAATGATATTCAGAGCGTATGCACTGCAGGTGTGATAGGAGGCATCTGTACTGCCATCCTAAAAACCCGAAATCCCTAAGTACAACCTAATCAACTCTTCATGGCTGACGTATCCACAACAAAATCAGAAACTGCTTCCTGAAACGCGAAAAGGAACATATCAGAAGAGAGAGAAAAACATGGAATCAATCCAGATATCGGTTTTGTAACGAACATGCCAGAAAAAAGGTTCAGCAAACTATTTTTTGGGTTTTTTCCCGTATAATTCCCAAAAACAGGGTTTTTTTCTGAACGGGAAAAGCAGGGCAGCCACCGTAAAAACCTTGAAATCGGAGAAATTACCATATAATCTCTTCCCATATCTCTGTTCTTTGTAAATCAATACTCTGATACCGATTCCTCTCACACCGGGGTTCTGCATCTTTGAAGGTATCCGATGCCTCCGGACGACAGAAATGTATTCAGTTCCGGCCTTATGAAAAGATATGGCAGAAGAGAACCGACAGGGATTTGTAACGGTAGAAGGGCGGAAGATCTGGTTTGTGATGGATGGATGCACCAAGCCGGAAACACCCCTTCTCATCCTTCACGGAGGACCCGGATGTACCCATGATTACCTGACTTCACTCGTCCCTCTCTCAGATGAGCGGCCGGTGATATGGTATGATCAGCTCGGTTGTGGAAACTCAGAGAAGCTCCCTGAACCATCCGGATATACCCTTGAGTATTATACCCGTGAACTGGGCGCAATCAGAAAGGAACTGGGTCTTGATGACGTCCATATCCTTGGCCAGTCATGGGGAACCATGCCTGCAGTTGAGTATATGCTATCAAAGAACCCCACAGGGGTCAGATCTCTTGTTCTCTCGGCCCCCTGCCTCTCGGCATCCCGGTGGCATGCTGACCAGCGACGATATCTGTCAGACCTTCCGGCAGATATAAAAGAGACAATTATACAAGCGAGGCAGAAGGAAGGTATGATACCTAAAAATACAAGGATGCAGTGATGGTTTTTTACAAAAAGCATGTCTGCCGGCTGGAACCCTGACCTCTATGCCTGAGCATTTCCGTGGAAAAACGTGCCACTGATATCTATGAACTCATGTGGGGACCAAGTGAGTGTACCATAACCGGAACACTCAGAACCTATGAACGGGCAGAGGATCTCGGAGGCATCTCTGTTCCAACTCTCTTTACCGGTGGCAGGTACGATGAAGCATCACCGGAATCGGTTCTCTATTACCAGAGTATGCTTCCCGGCTCAAGGCTTGAGATCTTTGAGGAGGCATCACATACCCATCATCTGGAACAAATGATTGCATATAACCAGGTCGTCAGGGATTTTTTACATTCCGTTGAATAATACCCCTGAATCACCGGTACAAAAATAACCTGACTTTTAAAAAAAACTCTTTTATCACTTCATACCTGCCCGGCCGGAAATAACAACATACATAAATACCCGGATAGAGACCTCCTATAATGAATCGCTATAGGACATGTGGATTACTCACTGTAATCCTCCTTTTTTCGCTGACAGGATTCTGCATCGCTGACGAAACGCCGATATTTCTGGCACAGATACAGGGCGGGGAGAGTACTGTTGCAGGTGGAACGGATGAGATGATGGTAATAAGCATAGAGAACTATGCACCGTATTTCAACATTACCGAGGGGAATGCCACCTACTCGGTGCCGTTAGAACAACGTACCACCATATCATGGCCATTACATGCCGCAATTCTCTTTACCAATGACGAGAAAGATACCGCCTCCCTGGTAACAGTAGCAAACCTCTCGGTATCAGAGGAAGAGAACATACTGACGCTTCAGGTTGCACCGCTGCCTTTCTATGAAGGGGAACTGCTTACCACCCTTGCAGAAGAATTTGTAGAACTGGATACCATGCAGGGCGAAACGTTCAGGAACACCAGGGTATACCTCGAGATGGAAAAACCCAAAGCAGAGAATGAACCGTATTGTTGTCCCGAAGGGTACTATTTAGAGAACTACCGGTGTTGCAGAGATGAAGGACAGGGAAATGTCCTCTGCTACTGGGGCAGTTTTTCGTGTACATAAAGCTTCCATAATGCGAGAGCGATCCTCTCCATTGATTTTTTCTGTTTTCATACACAAAAGACAGTGATACTGCGGGATATTCATTTCTGATTCATCCTATCTTACATGCCCGGAAAGAATCATCCCGGGTAGCCCTGATAATATCGACTGATTATGAATCGTTTTTCATCTCATCTGGGATTTTTTACATTCCGTTGAATAATACTCCTGAATCACCGGTATAAAAATAACCTGACTCTTAAAAAAATCTTTTATCACTTCACTCCAGCCCGGCCGGGAATAACAACATACATAAATACCATGATAGAGACCTCTTATGATGAATCGCTACAGTACATCTGGACTGCTTACTGCAATCCTCCTTTTTTCCCTGACAGGATTCTGCATCGCTGACGAAACACCGATGTTTCTGGCACAGATACAGGGCGGTGAGAGTGGTATTGCAGGTGAAACTGATGAGATGATGGTAATAACCATAGAGAACTATGCACCATATTTCAACATTACCGAGGGGAATGCCACCTACTCAATGCCGTTAGAACACCTTACCACCATATCATGGCCATTACATGCCGCAATTCTCTTTGCAGATGACGAGGAAGATACGGTCTGTCTGGTTACGGTCGCAAACCTCTCGGTGTCAGAGGAAGAGAACCTAATGATGCTTCATGTTGCACCGCTGCCTTTCTATGAAGGGGAACTGCTTACCCCCCTTGCAGAAGAGTTTGTAGAACTGGATACCATGCAGGGCGAAACGTTCAACAACACCGTCGTATACCTTGAGATGCCGAGACCGAAAGCAGAGAATGAACCGTTATGCTGTCCGGGAGGGTACTGGTTAGAGACAGACCGGTGCTGCAGAGAAGAAGGACAGGGGAATATCCTCTGCTACTGGGACCGGTTTGTTTCGTGTTCGTAACGCTTCCATAATGTGAGAGCGATCCTCTCTCTTGATTTTTTCTGTTTTCATCACACAAAAGACAGCGATACTGCGGTAGAACCATTCCAGATTCATTCGGTTTTCCATGCTAAAAGAGCAGTATCCTTTTTTTCTTTATTACATCAGCTCATCAGGTACTCTCCATCCAATCCGGTCACTGCTCTGAATGATCCATGGTGAGAGAAAATTCCGGTCCCG
>JAFGOM010000030.1 GCA_016926505.1 Methanospirillaceae archaeon | reverse complement strand
GGTCGGAGAAAGCGGTGCATCGGTTAGAATGGTAACCCACCTGACCCGGGGTCCGTGGTCCGGGGTGATAAGAAGACAACTCTTCCCGATCCAGCCGAGACCTACGAGGTGGGTTGCGAGTTTCTGGGAGAAGATGCAGCTGATACCTGCATCATTCGTCCGCTTCGATGCCGGACGGGAAACGCGGAAAATCCGCCCTCTTGATAATGTTCGCGACCTTAAGCGAAATTTGGTCGAGAGCAGCATTTACCACGTCGTACGCATTGTGCCGGTACAGGATGATGGCTGCCGGAGCGAATCCTGCAGGATATCGACAACCAAAACGACAACCTGATAACACCATCACGTACCGCGTCGTACTTCCTTTTCCATTGGTCCGAATCAGGTTTTGCTCAACCAATTTGGCGAGCTCCTTGCCTGCTACCTGTCGGGAAATGCCATAGAGATTCATAATATCTCCGCTCTTTATCGAACCGTGGGTATGAGTGAACTCAATAATCATCATCTGCCGCATCTGGTTCATCGTTTGTCTTGACAATCTATCTCAAATTACTGGATTATCTAAACCTACCGTTGCGGAACATATCAGAAAAGCAGAAAATCATATTATCAATTCATTATTAGCAGGATATTGATATCAAACCCAGGTTTGACCTTAAATCCCAAAGGTAAATATGACAAACAAAAAGAAGATAGTAGGAGGTATATCTCTATAGGAGCTGACAAAATTCTTCGACTGATAAACCGGCATCAGTAATGAGTTTCCGCAAGGTACCCCGTTTCATCGGATCATGAAGGGGGACAGAGAGGGTGACATCCATGCCATGTTTGACCATGATGACATGGCTACCGGTTTGTCTGGCTTTTATAAACCCATGTCGGGAAAAAGCTTTGACGGCAGCCAACCCTGATATGACGGGAAGCTTACTTATCTAAACGGTGATCTCCATGACTCGGGCACTCTGAGTCTGTTGTGCCCGTTCATTGAGAACGGCGAGGCATCCCTGAATGGCATCCTTGATATTGACGAGGGCTTCTTCTACCGTCTCACCCTCGGAGTGACAGCCTGGAAGAGCAGGGCAACTGACAATATAACCACCATCTTCGTTGTCTTCTTCGAGGACGACTTTCAGATTCATCTAATAATTAATGAGAGGAGGAGGTATAATAGGTTCCGGATAGAAGAGACCAGGCGATCAGTTGATGAGAGAGCGTGGTGACATTATCATGCGAAAACGAGGATTGTTATCATCTCGATTATTCGCTTTTCTTTTGTTTAAAGAACCACATAACAACCGCATTGAACCTTTGGCTGGAGCTCCCTTGCCCGCATTATACTGATTATCAAAAATCATTCTCGTTTATGGACGTTTGATTTTTTCTTCCTCCCGTACGGACAGACATACAGGCAGAGCCCGCATACTCCAACCCCTCCGTCTTTCTCCATTCCCCGGAAGTACTGGTCGCAGGCAGCCGCATCGAACCGGACCTCCCGGGATTCGTCAGGGGAGAACGGCCGTCCCGTAAACGCCTGAACAGGACAGATATCGACACATGCCGTGCATTTCCCGCAACGTTGTTCCATCGCATCGCCGGTCGGAGAAAGCGGTGCATCGGTTAGAATGGTAACCCACCTGACCCTTGGTCCGTAATCCGGGGTGATAAGAAGACAACTCTTCCCGATCCAGCCGAGACCTGCGAGGTGGGCTGCGAGTTTCTGGGAGAAGATGCTGCAGATACCTGCATCATTCGTCCGTTTCGATGAGGGAACGGGAAATGCTGAAAATCCGGCCCTTTGAATGGTGTTCGCTATCCGAAGCCCGATTTGATCGAGAGCTGCATTTACCACGTCGTACGCGTTGTGCCGGTACAGGATGGCGGCTGCCGGGTCCCTTGTCGGCAGGGAGTCGACAAGACTATCCAGGAGTCTTATGCCGATGACAACTCCCCGGGGGTATTGAGCGACCTGTTCTCCGCCCTGTGCGAGAATAAAGTCACGGGCAGGGGTAAGATCAGCAATCCCGAAGTAATCAGCATCCTCTGAGAGGGAACGGAGCTCTGCATCAAGATCCGGAATCATTTGATATGATTTGTATAACTGAATATTTGAGTATTGCTGGGAGCAATCTTATTTTCTGCCGTAGAGATTAATGATTAGAGAATTAGAATATAAAAAAATATTACTAAATTAAACTGCCCGATTGTTACCTGTTGATGTAGATCATGAGGTTGTCCCTCAGGGTGAGATCCGTCCCATCATATTCAGGATGAGACAACATTCCGTTCGTTATTATGAAATGACGATATTGTCCTCGAAGTCAATAATGCAATTGAGGACAGGGCCCAAAGAACTGATATTTCCCGTTTAAGAGTACAAAAACTGAAGCCGAACTCATTTTGACCGGGCAGGATTCTGATTCTCTTCTCAGTTATGCAACCTTTCAATTTTATCCTGTAGGTGCATTTGGATCCTGCACCGAGATGACAAAAACTGCGGTTACCACTACAGCAAGAACACAACCGGCATAAAATCCGTATGAATATCCGGCTATTGTGATGATAATCCCGGTAACAAGCGGACCAGTAGAGTGCCCGATATCCATGATTGATGAGAGAGCCCCCATCGACGCACCAATCTGCTCACTTCTTGCCAGATCTGCAACATAGGCCCCGGTCGCGACGGTAGAGAGTGATATGCCTATTCCGAAGATTGCGCTCACTATCAGGATTATGATGTAAGTTCCGGCAAGGGGTACCAGGGCAATCGAACAACCGGTTATGAGCATCCCGGCCGCTATCTGGAGTCGCTTGTCGATGCGATCGGCGATACGGCCGAAGAAGGGTTTTGTCAAGGCGATAACCAGTACCTGGATCGCAAAGATGATCCCGATCTGGTACGCCTCGAAGTGGTGTGCGGACAGGTACACGGGAAGAAATGTTTCGAATGCTCCAAAGGCAAAGTACGTTGCCATTTCAGCAAAGGCGGTTGCCCGCAGCCTCCTGTTCCGGAGGAATGTTGCAAGGCTGTCCCTGAATATGGCGAGCCCCGGCACGGTCATGGAGCCGGGATGCTCCTCGCGGTACCGGAGAACCAGGATAAAAACCGGAATTGCCGCAAGTGCGGCAGCGACATACACCATTTGGTACTGGAAAAGACCGGGAATCAAGGCAAAGTAAGTGATGATGATCCCGCCAATGAACGGAGCCAGGCTGCGCCCGACAAGGGTTGCAGAGGAGTACGTACCCAGCGCCTCACCTTTCGTTACAGGAAACCGATCGGCGATGATGGCTAAGACTACGGGACCGAGGATTGCGGTTGCCGTGCCATGGAAGAACCGAACCGGGATCAGCCACAACGGATCGATAATGAAAAGGTAGAACACCGGCGCAAGAAGGAATATTACACCCGATGCGATAAGCAGGTGTCGCCTTCCAAGATGATCTGAGAGGACCCCGACCGGGAATGAGAAAAGGATACCAGCAAGAGGAGAGATGGCAGCGATCAGGCCCAGCACCGAATCACCGGCACCGAGTGCCTGAACGTACAGCGGAAGCACCGGATTTTTCGAGACCGTTGTCGAGAAGATGGCAAAAAGCCCGATTAGGGAGAGATAATACATCAGTATGCGGTTGCCCGAAGGAGGTATCTCCATAATCTTACATTGGATATCGGGAGGGGGGATAAAAAAACTATGTTCTTCAGATAATCGATAGTATCCGTAATTTCATGTAAATTTTTAAGGCTCTGTACCATGTTAGAATTGTAAAAGAGGAACAGAGTCATGCATATGTATGAATTAGCACATGATTATCTTTCCGATCCAAACATTACACACCAGTCATTGTTGACTACCTGCCTGTACCTGGCATACAGCCCGGACCTCTTCCCGTCCATCTCCACCGAGAGCCGATAGAATGGACTGGACATAGGGTTCCTGTCGTGTCAGGCTCGGAGATACGGTCCGTTCCTGCCGGTCTCCTCTCCGGCCCATACTGGCATGGCCTGTCGCAATACAGTACAGGAAATCCTCCCGGTTTACATACCACCGGCAGTTTATCTCGAGGCGGACACTGTTTTTGGTTTGACTGTTTGGAAACATCACCGCCCGTGTCCCGGGCAGCGGTACGGCGTCACCGCCCTTTGAGCGTGACAGGTCAATGACCAGCTGCCAGAGGGCGTCACACGCGATGTGAGAATGCGGGCAGTTCCGGCAGAACCGGTTCGTGGGAGGATATCCGTCCCCCTCGTAATGCACGCAAAAATTCACATCCATGGCGGTGTATTTCTCTGACAGGATAAGAGGGTACCGGTCGTGGACTGGCGGGTATTATCTTTAACTTATTCAGAGGATTTGGAGCTTTCTATCTTTATATGCACTTATTTGGTTGAAAAACCCTTTGAGAATAGGCCTTGTAGGAATTTTCCACATAATAACACCAGGTGATCCACCTCATGTCTCTGCACACATCGCCTGATATTCCCGGATATCAACCCGAACCCCTGCGCAGACATCTCTTTGGGCGATTGCTAAGATCTCTTCGGTGGTCTGTTCATCCAGGTATTCTTCTCCACAATTGGAACAGACATCAGCGGGTACATTCCTGATGACAACCGTTGTTTCACCCCGCTCAAGGGTAACTGTCATTTTGCCGGGTCTGGTTTTTCCATGTTTACAGATAAAGCAATTCATGTTCGTCTCCAGGGCAGATATGTATCTATTCGTTATTCTGATTCTTTTCTTCGCTTCATAACAGAGGCGATGATCTCATCAGGATCATCAGATAACCAGCTATGTCGCTCATTGGTGTAATCTCCGGATCCCGGATCATATATCTGGAGAAATCGGGATGCATCAACGGGTCCGAGTTTTTCTACGAGGGCGTTCCATCCTTCATGTTGTATCTGTACTAAAGGTTTTACACTCATTTCAGTAATCCTCCTCTAACAAGTGAACCGGATTTTGTATTCTAATAACAAATTGAGTGGTATCCTGATTATATACCTGTACTAATCTATCATCAGTGGTTATTAATGTCGCATGAACCTGTTCTGCACAGGCGATATGAAATGCATCAGCGGTTTTTATTCCCATTGATCGGATTTCATACATGCGATTGATAATTGACTCATCAATTTTAATTTTTGTGCTGGCGAGAGACAGGAAAGGCTGAACCCGATCTCTTCTGATAGGATCAGGGATTTGTGAAATTTCTTCAATGGTCATCTCACTTATAGCCAGTTCCCATCCGTTGTCGCAGCGGGATAGAATCTCTTTTATCGCATCTGTTTCTTGTCTTATTCGATAAACGGATTGATCGTCAAAAGGTCTGCATAGACAGCAGACATCCAGATATACTTTCATTTCTTTCTCACCACCACCCGCATTTCGGCAGTTTCCCTTCCCGGCACCATCGCTGCTGTGAAAAAAGGTTAAGGTGATGAGAAACATCTTCAGGGGAAAACGTAGATATCCTCCAGGTTGAATCAGTACCTATCGCTTCACCTGCAAGTCCTTCATCATGGAGAAGCAGGGAAAGAAAATCAGGAGACCTCTCTCCCTGACATAAAGAATCGCAGATATCTGAAATAATCCACTGGGATCTGCTTAAGTACCGGTAATTGATAACAGACCAGAAACGATCTCTGGATGACCGGGCTTTTTGAGTAAATAATTTTCCGTCCAACACTTTCTTTCGAATATCAGAGAATGATTCGCCATGAGCTATCGATGAAAAAACCAGACTGCACTCATGAACAAGGGCACCAATCTGATTTAGGGCACAATATAGCGATTCATTACGATATTGGAAGACCGTGTTGGTTTGAATAATACTAGTACTCCGATGTTTGTATGTTATATTTCCCTTAAATGAGGATAACCGTTCTTATTTGAATGCATCAATATTTTTTAGTACAAGAGATTAGCTAATAATTAATCAAAAATTAAAATAGATGAATTACTTTATGTTTTTATTATCGTATTACTTCAAAATTTTGTCATCGCTCTACAGGTAGAGATGAATCTGACTCACTTCTGGATCAGGTTAAAAGTCCCACCTGAAAATGGGATATTCACATACGATGAATATCATGGTACCCTCTGGCTTATCGATGAGATATACAATGAAAAATCATTTATCCACAAATTTCAGTCCATGGATTACGAGCGTTTTTTTGACTGATAATTCCGGCGGCCCCGTGTAAAGTCTGAACGCCGAATAATGATCTATCCGGTTAGTCAGCAACTTTTTGTAATGAAGACTTCATATCTCCATCATTATATCCCCATCTATTCCGAATATTTTAAGGCCTCTACCGACAATAACAGGGTAACCTGCAACATAAAAACTGTAAAGGAAACAAACAAGAGGAAAACCATGCCAACCTGCAAAGACTGCATAAACTACACCACAAAAACTGCTGACACCGGAGAATGCAAAGTCCTCGGGAATGTCCCTCCTGACCGTGACAGCGAACGGTGCCCGGCACGCTTGTTCCGGCCACACACAAAATAACCAAACTGTGCCAGGATGGGAAGAAACCACAAGACCGGTATCTCCTCCTGTCGTTTCTGCACTGACGATTACGAAGACAGCCGTCACCGGGACGACGGGATATATTCTCCAGCAGATGCTTCCGGTTCCAATACCTGTATCCTGATATCCTACCGTTATTTCATCCTCACGAAAATCCCGCTAATTCCTTAAAATGACCAGAGTATGACTACTTCTCATCCGGACGAAGACGCAATCCTGCCCCCCGGCGGGGTTGCCTTCACCTCGTTTCTCACGCTCTACTGCCATGCAATGGACGCAGAATCTAAACACCCGATCCTTCACGATACAAAATCCATAGAGATTGCAGCCGCATTTGACGGGATGCTTGCCGATTCTGTTGATACACTGGCCCAAAACATCCGCTCCCGGCGGATCAGGTCCGATATCGTGACCCATATCGCGATGAGAGCGAAAAAGTATGATGAGTACGTTCAGGAATTCCTCGGTACTTTCCCACACGGCGTGGTCGTAAACATCGGCTGCGGCTTTGACTCCCGGTTTGTGCGGATCGACAACGGCTTGGTACAGTATTACGATCTCGACCTTCCCGAAATCATGGCGATCAGGAGCCGGTTCTTCACCGACTCCGATCGCTACCATTCGATTGCCTCTTCGATTCTTGAGTTTTCTTGGATTAATGCCATATCCGGGCACCATGGACCGTTCCTCTTCCTCGCAGAGGGGGTGTTCATGTACCTGCCGGAAAACGATGTTCGAGATCTCGTAAGGAGACTTACGCAGATGTTTCCCGGGTCAGAACTGGTTTGCGAAGTGGTGAACAAAAAGTGGCTGTCCGGGATCTACCGGCGTATCGTCGAGTTTAAGTTACAAAGGGAACTCCACCTCGGACTCGATGTCACCTACCAATCCGGTCTTGCCCATTCCAACGAGATGGAGGAGTGGGATTTGCGGATCCGATTCCTTGACGACTGGTCGTACCTTGACTCGTATCAGGGGAGATTCTTATGGTTAAGGGTATTGCGGCACGTGCAGTTCATCCGCTATACCCAGTGGACCGTTCATTACCGGCTCGGATAGGGTTGGGATTTCAGAAGAACTGATCCCCCGCTCTGAAATCCAGAATACTCAGTGTTTTCGGCCTGAATAGTGGCTGCTATAGAACTGATACCCCTGTAAATAAGACCAATTGTGTAACTCCGCCTGTGATCAAAAAAGAAGATTATTTTTCGAATTTCGTTTGTTCACATGCCTGATTACTCGAAGTTTTATGTAAAAAGAGAACACGCAGTGACAACACATGTTCAGGGGATGAAAAGAAAGGAAAATCAGGTCTCTTATGGCAATCAGCCAATGCTGCTATAAATCTAAAAAAAGTTACTGTCTCACCCAGTCCATCCACTGGGCTGAGATAAGCTCATCTGCAGTCGTCCCGTCAACATGGTACACCGTCTCGTAAAATGAGATCAGCCAGTCATAGAGGTTTATATCAGAGAATCGATCAGGATACGCTGCCTTTGCCATTACCATCAGTTCAATCGGATATTCTACCCTTTTATCACAGTTACAGGGAAGCCATGGGAGAGAATACACCCTTTTATTCTTTATTGCATCCATATTCTCAGCAAGATCCTGATAATAAGGCGCAGAATAGAGCTCTTCTACCGGATGATAGCCAAAATCGGTAGCCAGCAGTATCACATCAGGTTCCATTGACAGGATCTGTTCGGTATTCAGCTTGACAAAGTATCCCTGCTGCTGGTATGCATTCTTTGCATTGACAATATCTTCGAGGAAAACACCTTCTATGGTATTAGTCCCCCAGACATCTGCTGCTGATCCCGCACCCCTGGTCTGGGGTGAAAGACCTAAGATCAGGACTGATGGTTTCTCATCATCAGGGACGGCACTTGTTCGTTCCTGAATGATATCTCTCTCTTTTTGGAGGAAATCTGCCAGAGCATCTGCTTTCTCCTCCTCCCCAAACAAGGATCCCAACAAACGAACCTCAGCATCAATCGTTGAGATATCAGCACAATCAGTACATCCATATTGTGAATTTGGACCGTATGTGACAAAAACAGGAATCCCAAGTGATTCAATGGTATCTATCGTCTGCTTCATGGTCGATTCATCAGTATAAAAAGTACAGTCACTTGGCCTGATAATAACGACATCCGGTGTGAGATCAGCAATCATCTCAAAATTTGGTGGAGCATTATACTGGGCAACAAGAGGTAACTGCTTGATATCAGGTCGCAGGTGGGAGAAGGTATTCATACCTCCGGACATGGTAATGTTTGAACCATCCACCTTGGGAATGTTGACAAACCAGTCCTGTTGAAGACATGTTGATCCTACTCCGACAAGCGCTGAATCAACGCTAAGACTGTACATCACCTGTTCAGCCAGGCCGTCATCAATACACACCACACGCTGGATAGTCTCAGGAACCTCCATTGAAATTCCCCTTCCATCAGTTACCGTCCTCATTCCCCCATCAGCAATAACCGGGGAGATTACCATGCACACTGCAATAATACATATTAGTCCTAAATTGATTGGTTTCATACATTCCACCGTAATATCATACAATGATAGTCTTCTTCGTGTTCAAAGCCCTTATCTGTCTTTTTCAGATGATCATTCAGATAATTTTTGAATGCCTCTGATTCTTTCTGATACACAATGTGATGCTGGTACTGGAAAAAATCATAAATCTCCTGTTCATGAGAAAACTGTTGCATAAACGAGAATTTTTTATAGCCGACCTCAGGATAAAGTCCCATTGAATACGCAAGATTGAATAAAATATCAGCCCTTGGACTTGGTCTGAACTCTTTTCCGGTAAGTTCCGGGAGCAGATACCGGTAAATTTTCTCAAACCCGGGCTCTTCTGCAAACCAGATAAGCATGACAGAACCTGAACAATAATGATTCATCTTCTCAATGGCTGCCCTGATCTCCGGCATTGCAAGAGACATCGAGGCTAAAACAACGTCATATTGGGACGAGATATCATCATCAGTTACTTCTTCCCATCTTTTCTTAATACAATTGATATTGGTAACTTTTTTTGACTCAGCGTATTCGCAAAGAACCTGAAGCATCCCGGCTGATGGTTCTACCACTGTCACTTCTTTTGCAATCTGTGCAATCGGTACCGATAAAACCCCGGGTCCGCAACCAATCTCAAGCACCCGGCTCTGCTGAGTAAGGTTGAGTTGTTCAATGGTCCATGCAACACGATCCGGCCCTGTACCATTCCCGTTCCCATAATCTTTCAGATACCGCCGGGCAGACTCAACACTCTCCCACCAGTTAGAATAGGCATCGGGTTTGGGCATGGTAGATTGAGTCAGCTGGGTTTTCCAGACTTCATTCCAATCAATACTCATCATGCAACATTTTCTCCTTTATTTATTACCATACAACACACAAGTAACCGTAGAATGCAAAATCTCACATTATATCACCATTTTTCACCATTCCACTCCTGCAGATGACATCCTGTGGCAGGATAAGCGGAATCCCTTCAAGATTCCTGATTGCACACGAGCCACAGTATAACTGGTTTAACATATCCTGGGACATAACGGTTTTTGGATCTCCTGTTCCAATGATACCATTTCTGCCAAGGACAACAGCATGGTCACAATACCAGGAGACATGATTTGGGTTATGGGTGCATGCAAGAACGGTCATTCCATCTTCTGCAATATCGCGGATTACTTTCCAGACAAGATGCTGATTCTGGTAATCAAGTGCTGCTGTCGGTTCATCAAGAAAAATTGCCTGGGTCTTTTGTGCCAAAGCCCGTGCTATGAGAACCATCTGTCTCTGTCCACCAGAAAGCGTGGTGTAGGGAATATCTGCCAGTTCACTAATCCCGATAAGATTCATGGCATCTGAGGCTATATATTCATCCTTTTTAGAAAGACCGAAAATTCCGCCAAGATAAGGACTTCTTCCCATAAGCACAACTTCAGATGCAAGGTAGGGAAAGGGTGGGCGGTGTTCCTGCGGAACATACGAGATAACTTTTGCTACCTCCTCGACCCTGAGTTGTGATATATCCCTGCCTTCAATCCGAATCGCTCCCTGGTAGTGCCGCAGGAGTTGCAGACAGCATTTAAACAAGGTGGTTTTTCCTGAGCCATTTGGTCCGAAAAGACCACATAAAGCTCCTTTTTCAACGTGCATAGAAATATTTGAGAGAACACGAGTATGACCATACGAAAATGAGAGATCAGAAACCGTTAGCATCAGGCACCTCCAAATAGGACTTTTCCTTTTGCCTTTATGAGATAACAGAGGTATGGAGCACCGATAATTGAGGTGATAATTCCAATGGGAATCTCATGAGTGGCAAATGTTCGTGCGATGGTATCACAGATAATCAGGTATGTTCCCCCCATGAGGGCTGCCGTGGGAATGACATACCGGTTATCAGGCCCAAGGAGCATTCGTGCTGCATGAGGCATCATAAGACCGATCCATGCAACGATACCAACAAGAGAGACTGAAAAAGCGGTAACAAGCGTGGCCAGGGCTACCGCGATAAACTTTGTCTTTTCAGGGTTTACTCCAAGAGATTTTGCTTCTTCATCTCCCATTGAGAGGACATTGAGCTTCCAGCTGTTATACCAGAGGATTGCAAATGAGAACGCAAGAATAGGGATAATATAAACAACGTCTTCCCATGTTGCATAATAAAATCCACCCATCATCCAGAAGACAATCTCCCGGAGCGCACTCGTATCAGCGGTATATTTTAAAATTGAAACAAATGCCATGAACAATGACGAGATAATAACACCTGATAAAACGAGCATGATAACCGGTGTCTCCCCCCGCTGGGAAGCCAGGTAATATGCTGCCATAACTGCCAGTCCGCCAAAAAGAAATGCCATTACCTGAACTCCCAGAAATAAGCCTGAAAATACAATTGCAAGTGCTGCACCAAATGCTGCACCCGAAGAGACTCCAAGAATATATGGCTCAACAAGGGGGTTGCGAAAAACTGACTGGTAAACCGCACCGGCAATAGCCAGTGACATTCCAACGACTATTGCAAGGATAATCCGAGGGAATCGTAATTTCCAGATAATAGTTTCATACAGTTTATTTATGGGTACATCTGTGTAAAAAGGGGTCAGGTGTTTGCCCAGTGTGAAATAGATATCAAAAACAGATATCTCGTACGTTCCAAGTGTTATTGATAGTAATGATAATACAATAAGGGTACAAAAAAGGAACCACATTACAAGTTTTTTTTGAGTTTTGCTTGCTGTTTTATAACTTTTGGGATGTTCCATTGAGACCCTCACCTGTTATTAATAAATATACAATTATTTTATTCAATATTATGAATATTAAATTTGCAAATTATTGGTCTATCTATATAGGGGATAATTCTTTAAAAGTGTTACAATTTTGTCAATAATATAAATAAAAGAGGAATAACAAATAAAGATTCATAATAACTGCTGATAGGCTTAATTTATCGAAGATATCGCGAATGCGAAAAAGCAGACGAGGAGACCGGTGCCTTTGTTGTTATCTCAACTGATAGGATCCTCTCGCTTGATCCCGATGTAATTGTCCTCCCAACTACACAGAGATATCACCCGGCAAGTGAACTTTATTCTGCACCTTATTATCAGAATCTTTACGAACTGACTGCAGTGAAGAGTTATAAGGTCTATACCCCCAGTGGACACTTTTTACCTGGGTAAAGCGTCTTACATACCCGGTTGAAGCGACGGTTATTGCAAAGGCTGCATATCCGGATCGGTTATACATATCAATGTGGGAGAACGGGCACTTGCTCTATATCAAAATGTCTATGGTGTCAATGAGGCTACGGCACGAGAACTTCGGTCAACTTAATGGCTGGACTGGTTAACAGTGGATAATTTTTAATCCTCTCCAGTTTTTTGACAAAATGACATTTGGATAATCAATTTTCTTCTCTTTTAGCGTCAAATTTCTATAGGGATCGTCACATTACCTTCATTATGTTCCCTATATATCTTCATAAAATGATCTCTCTCTTACGATCTGGTATCAGAATTGAACAGAGGTATCGTTGTGTATTCATATGCATACATTTTCAAGTTCTCTGAAGTCAGGGTTTACCGGTAAGGGAGTGAAAATGGTGGACACACATTGGCTATTGAATGAACTGCAGCAATAGTTTTCAGCCCATCGTATCAGTTGCAGCAAAAGCATCAATAAAGGCTATTATCTCATCCCTCGTCGATCGAAACGCAGCCCGAATCTCTTCTTCATTACCTGTAATTTGTGATGGGTCGGAAAAACTCTGGTGTATTACCGTTTCTGCATTTGGAAAGAAAGGACAGGTACTATCTGCCCCGTCACATACGGTAATAACAACATCAATCTTTTTCCCGATAAAATCTATCAGGGCCTTTGAGTACTGGTGGGAGATATCGATGTCAATCTCCTTCATTACTCGAACCGCAACCGGATTAATCCTGGTTATCTCTGTTCCGGCACTATAGGCCATGAACCGATCACCATATCGTGATTGCATGTATCCCTCTGCCATCTGTGATCGGGCAGAATTGTGTTTACAGATAAACAAAACGTTTTTCAGATCATTCTCATTGATTTTTTCCATAAAACCACACCTGCATATCGTACGATAAGGTATTATTACCATCCACACATAGTATCGTATCCACCGGGTAACCAACCATCCCGGAATCTCTTTAAATAATCTCTTTTTGCAGTAATGAGACATATAACGGATATTTAAGATCCCTTTGCCATAATGGGGATAATTCATATTATCAGGTTTTTATACCGTTTCAGCGAATACCCGAGAAGAATCAATTCCCATGCATTTCCGATTCGTTTTAATTTACACGGTAAACCGGCTTATCCGGGTATTAATCTCATCAGCATATGTTGCAACGGTCTCAATATGACCTGAAATCTGTTCAACAGAACTGCACGAAGAAGAACAGGTTTTTGCTGTTGTCTCTGCATCACGGGCAGTCAGATCCATGAGATCTCCAATGACGAGAGAACGTGCATGGAGATCGGATATCCGGCTCTCCTGGTCTCCGGTAAGAACCCCGGTCTCCCTGCTCATTCTTGCAATTATCTCAACCTCTTTGATCATCTCCTCAAAGAGACTTACCATCTCACATATACCCGTGCTTCTTGAATGGATCTCCTCCTGTACCTGGGAAACGGTTTCCTTTACCTGCCTGAATGCATCGTTTAATGCCTCCAGGGTCTCTGAAATATCAGTAGTCGACTCCTTAGACCGCACTGCAAGTTGTTTCACTTCACCTGCAATGGCACCAAATCCTCTTCCATAACTTCCTGCATGTGCTGCCTCTATTGCAGCATTAATCGCGAGAAAATTCGTCTGGTTTGCATTATCGGTTACTACCCTGATAATCTTCTCGATCCGTATCAGTTCCTCGTGGATCCGGGTAATACCGGAATCAACCATGCCTGCTGCATCAGATATCGCATCGATACCCTCCCTGCTCTGAGTGGCGAGTGTTACCCCCTTTGCAGAAAGCGTATGTGTCTCTGCCGAAGTCTGAGCAACAGCCTTGATTTTCCCATTCATCTCACAAAGGGCCTGTATTGCCGCATCAGAACTCTGGATCATCTGGCTCACCTCATCCTGGACAGACTTTGTCCGATCTGATACCGTGGATGTATAGGAGGCAAGAATCTCAGTATCTCCTGAAATTTTTGCTATCTCATTCTTTATCCCGTCAGCTTCATGCCTGAGTACTTCTGTAGCACGACGAAGTGAACCGATGCTCTCTGAAACCTGTACACCAATATTGTCAAGGGAATCACGGATAGTGATAAAATCCCCGGTTACCTCAAGGCGTGGACTCATGTGGGCAGTAAAATCACCGGCTGCATACCGGCTGCTTACCCGGTCAATCTCTCCGACCACTGCAGAACACCATATCCCGATGGCATCCATGGACTCCTTCAGCATGGCAAAATCACCCGGGTACGCAATTGCATCATCCATTGAATTCGAAAACCTGCAGGAAGCATACTCCCCGGCAACCCGCTGCACCTCAAGGATCGGTGTATGTAAGCGGGAAAGCATCTGGTTCATTCCTGATATGAGAGCCAGATAATAGCCGGAAAGACCACTGGTATCTCCCCTGATAGTAAGATTACCCTCGGAAACCGACATAGTAAAGGACTCCACTGTTGCCATCATCTGCTGAAGAGAATTTAGTGCTTCGTTTATATTCTGAAAAATTTCCGAAAAGGGTCCCTCTTCTGAACAATGAATCGAGGAAGGGATCCATCCAGACTTCATCTGGGCAATGCCTTCTCCCAGTGCAGAATAATGAATCTCACACTGCTCCATCATAGCATTGAGAGACTCAATCACGCAAATACTGGCATCATTCACCCCTTCCTGACTCATCCGGTATGAGAAATTACCCTGAGAGGCAGCAGATGCGAGACCTCGTATCCCTAAAACCAATGCCATATCTTTTGCCGTATCTTTCTGATGATACTCCTGCGGGATGGTATCGATGGTGATATGGAGCACGCTTCGTTTCAGGAGAACAACATCATGCACCCGCACCGTTACCAGATAATCCCTCTCACCAGAGTGAACTGCTTGACTAATTGTTTTATTCTTAAAGTTGCCTGAGATAATCCTTGAAAAATCGGTTATTCCATGTAATATCCCCCAGTTCCAGATGTTTCTTTCTGTTTGCAGATCTCCTGTCATAAGGTCGGTTGTAACTGCTGCCGAAGAGAGGGAAAGGATAGTTCCGTCTTGTTCAGCGAGAATCTCAACGGAACCGGATAATGACTCCCTGATAGTATCGTAAGTGGGAACGGATGGATTATCCTCTGAAGAAGAGAAAAAGATAAAGATCTTCGATCCCATCTGGTTCTCATTGCAAACAGGAATCGTATAAACCTGATAAAAACAAGAACATTTCGGAAATCGGACTTCAGCGATACCAACAGTCTCATGCCCGGTTATTGCAGTATCCCATACAGATTCGCCTGAAACCAGGGAAATTGCAAGATCCCGGAAATGGGTATTTTTAAAAGTCTCCGGATCAAACCCTGAACACTCAAAAAAAGCCAGGTTTGCCCCCGTGATAGTGAGCGTCTGATCACAGATGATTACCGGTACCGGTAGGGAGTCCGGATCATCCTGCCACTCCTTCGGAAATGATCCGATAAATTCGGGTTTTTCTGGTGTTTTGATAAACCTTTCAGAAATACTTACTGTCGTTGTACCGGTTCTCATCTGAACCGTCCCTCCTTCCCTGTTACCATGCCAGTATGAGCCCCGACATCCTCCCCACGATACCACCGGTAACAGCTCCTCGGAATGCGAATCTCAAACCGTGCTCCCGTACCATACGTTCCGGTCTCGGTGATGCTCATCCCGGTGAGGCCAAGGATTTCACGGGTATAATACAACCCCAGACCGGTATTCTTACCCACCCCCCGCTCAAAAATCCGGGATTTTTTCTCATCAGGTATTCCCATACCATCATCCTCGATAAAGAGGATGCCGCTGTCAACCTGCTCGATGAACCCTACCTGTAGCGTAGTAACCCGGCACCCGTGCATCAGGGCATTCTCGACAAGGTTTACAATTATTTTCCCGAACATGGGATCGGTATAGACCTCAAGGGTACCGGTGGAATGAATAATGGAAACTGAACCGAAATTATGGGTAAGACGGATATTCTCAAGGATACTCGATAGAGAGAGCCATTTGGCTTTTTTCATCCCGATTTTCTGGTATACATCAGAGAACATAAGATGTTCCTGGATGTTATTTAAGGAGTCATGGAGACGAGAGATATCCTCTCGGATCACTCCGATCTCTTCTGACAGTTCGAGGAGATTCTCCATATGAAAGATAGTGATCGTAAGTTCATTCTTTATATCATGCCGGGTCAGGGAATTGAGAATATCCAGTTTTGTATTGGCCTGTATCAGTGTTTCCATGGCGCTGTGCTCTTCCTTCTGAAAAGACTGATAAATTGCAGATGCTATCTCCCGTGACAGCTCAACAAGCAGGGCCTGTTCATCCGGATCACGGGCATATTCCTGATCCAGTGATACTGAGATAAGACCGTACGTCTTACCGCCGTAAAAAAGCCGCATTGTCAGGGTTTTAAATCCGAAATGATCCGGTAATAGCGGACAGGAGACGCAATTAGAACCGGAAGAACAAATTATTGGCCCATTAGGAGTCAGAAGAGCTTTTTCCATACAGGAAGTCAGTGCTTTTTCCTGGATCTGTGAGAGAGACGAATCGACAGTACCGGTGCTGCCTGCATGATACATTTGTCCGATCCCCCCATCGGGCTTAAAAAGCAGTAATCTCACATCCCGGTATCCTGTTTCAGAGATTATCTGGTGGCAAACCCGGTTTAATTTTGAATCGATATCCTCATCTTCATGAAGGGTATGAGAGATTACCCGTAATGACCTGAAAATTCTTGAAAGATGGCTAACCTTCTGCTGACTCTTATACTGTCTGTGGGTATAAATTACCTTGTGTAACAGTTCTGCATACTGAGACTTTGGTTCACCTCCTTTCTGGATATACGAGGTTGCACCGTTTGAGTAGGCATCGACGACCACATCCTCCCTTCCCCTTCCGGTAAAAAGAATAAAGGGAAGATCACAGTTCTGTTCCCGTAATTTTTTGAGGAATTCAATCCCGTTCAGCCCGGGCATCTCGTAATCAGAGATGAAAACATCAACCGGGTTCTGGGTGAGATAATCAAATGCCTGGTCTGCTTCCAGACACGAATAAACCGTAATCTGACCTGAACGCTCAAGGTATATCTTTGTCAGGCCCCCAATAAAGGGATCATCATCAACATGAACAACCCGGATAGGTTCAGATGAACACTCTGCCTGCAAAATCTGTCTCATCGTGCCAGCCCTCGTATCTTTTCTGCAAGTTCTAATGCCATATCCTGCTCAATAAACATAGCCGAGGCGAGGGCAACCCATTTTGCAAGCTCTTCACAATGAGAAGATTGCAGATCGGTAAACACGAGGCCGTTTAAATGGAACTTCGTCTGCCGTTCAAGGAGCGTTATTGCCGCAGGTCCCAGGTATTCCATTGATATCTCCAGTATTTTATCAGAGATGATACTCATTTTCATCCTCACAACCAAAAGATTACTTAAGGCTGGTAATCCTTGTGCATGAGAATCTTCAGGCTGGTAATCATTCGTTTAAACGAGACCGCCAGTTCTCCAATCTCATCTTTGCGGTCAATCGAGATCACCACATTGGTATCACCATGGCTTATCCGGTCTGCTGAATTGATAAGAATATGGATGTCACGAATCATGATCCGGGAAAAGACGGCTATAATAATTGCTGTACAGGTAATACCAATGATAAAGACCAGGTAGATGGTCTGGCCGACAAAATCCATGCGATCCTGAACCACTGCTGCATCCATATCAACTCCGACGATCCCGATAACCTCCCCGGTCGCATTCTTTATAGGCGCATATGCAGAAAAGACCGTTCCCCATGGTCGGGTAACAAAGGAATCCTCAACCTGTGAGCTGTCGTATGCCATTACCATGGCTCTTGAAGGATTCTGTATCTCTGTTCCAATCTTTACATCCCGTTCTCCGATGTTGTAACCGCTGTCAATGACATACTCCATTCCGGTCCCTGTCTTTTTTGCAGTAAATATCTTTACGATCTCGTTGTCTGCCTGTGCCATAGTGGCTAACTGTTCGACATTTACCAGATACAGGATCTCTTTTTCCATGCCTGGCCTCAGTTTCGCAATCTCGTCTCCGTTTAAGTCTGATGCCGTAATAGAAGCAATCGCAAGGAGTTCCTGTTGTGTTGATTCCTGTATCTTCTCTGTTGATGCCCCGACAGTGAAAAGAAATGTTAATCCTGTTATTAAAAGAACAAGAATAAGAAATCCAACCGTAAGTTTTGTCATAATCGAGTTTGTTATGCTGGTCATTACACGTAAATCTCACATCGGGAATGCTTAATTAATAATGAGCAAACCCTAAGATCCTCCTGGTACGTACATGGTAGGTAAAAACTATAGTGATTTAGACTATAATATATAGTGACGCCATAGTAATACATAGAAATAAGAAAATACCCGCATGCACGATACGGGTAAAACCGCGGAGAGGTCTGTACCATCAAAAAACGAATCAACGATTCATTCATTCTCTGAATGACCCTCGAAGAGTTCAGTATAATACCTTCACAACACAAATTCTATACCAGTAGCATGGCAACACGATCCGGTGATCCCTCGCGGGACATGATACCGGTAAAAGCACTTCTCATCTTTATCTCCGGGGGAACACTCATCGGGATGACTCTTTACGAGTCGATAAAAGAACTTCTGCTCCCTACGATTAGCAAGTGGGAGTCACATCTTATTACGATTGCCGTTACCGTTCTGTTAGTTACAATATTAACCGCTTTTATTTTGCGAAGGCACAATGATCTCCTCTCTCAGGTGAATCAATCCAGACAGAAGGCAGATAATGCCATAAAACACCTGGCTTCGATTATTGAGTCAAGTAATGATGCAATCCTCTCCATTGATAGTACAGGAACTGTCATTTCATGGAATTGCAGTGCCGAAAAAATATTCGGGATGAGCGCTGCTGAAATTGCACAGTATCATGTTGATACCCCGTTAC
This sequence comes from Methanospirillaceae archaeon, assembly GCA_016926505.1. GTDB lineage: Archaea > Halobacteriota > Methanomicrobia > Methanomicrobiales > Methanospirillaceae > JAFGOM01. The sequence goes on along the minus strand of JAFGOM010000030.1, from coordinate 16,884 downwards.
TATCTGATACAAAAGATCCAATCACTGAAATTATTGGCATGGTCCAGAGAGGTGAATCAGTACACCACCTGATACGACCTTTTTTTAGAAAGGATGGTGAGCAGATCTATCTCTCCCTGACTGCAAGTATCTTACCAAGCCAGAACAACCATCCTCCAGATATATCAATCATTGCCCGGGATATATCAGATCAGGTAGCAAAGGAAGAGATACAAAAGATCCTCTCTGTAAAACAACAACTCCTCTCATCGATTACCATGCATGATATGAAGAACAGCCTGCAGATCCTCCTCGGATACTGCTCAATTTTAGAGGATGAGACAGAAGATGCTACGATTATTGAGATTATCAGGAGAATAGAGAAGCAATCCCTGGATATCCATCACCAGATTGATTTCATGAAAGATTATGAATCACTTGGGATGAATATGCCTGCATGGTACGAGGCCGAAGATCTTTTTAAGAAAGCCATCTCTTCAATCAGGGATAAAAAGATTGACTTTCAGATCCATCTCTCTCCACTCGAGATATACGGGGATCCATTACTTGAGAAGGTCATATACAACCTATGTGATAATGCATTGAGATACGAAAAAAATTTAACCATAATACGGACATATTACCGAAATGAGGGCGATACCTGTTCCTGGATAATTGAAGATGACGGTATCGGGATCAGGACAGAACGGAAAGAAAAAATCTTTCAGAGAGGATATGGATCTTCGAGCGGACTTGGTTTGTATTTCATACGTGAGATCCTCTCAGTAACCGGTATAGGAATACAGGAGACAGGGGTAGAGAATAAAGGAGCACGATTTGAGATAACAATTCCCAGCGGATTGTGGCGTGAAAACTACGGGATAGCGAATAATCAGGGATCCCTCTCGATCTGCACCGATCCCTCTGATAATAATACAGATATGAGCTGAAAATTTTCTTCCGCTCGAGGGGACCAATATGGTATAACGGTACGCAAAGATTGTTACTCACTCATTATCAGGTTGTTTGAAAAAAGATTATTCCAATGAGCATATTAAAAACCCGGTCTGTTACGATGAACGTTCCTTGAGAGCACAACAATTGAGATTAATGATATCACACATTCATTAGAGGCCGTTGGTATTTTAGGGATATAAGAGGGATACTGGTTTTAAGTAACCAGAGGCCGCTGCCCTGATATCATGTACCTGACCATCTCTGCAATATTGCAGGCCTGATCACCGCACCGCTCGAGTAACCGTGCAATAATAAGATACGAAGCACCCACCGGGATCATCTCCCGTTCCTTTACCATCCACCTGATAGTCTCTTCAACGACAATCTCATACAATGAGTCCACGATATCATCCCTTTTATACATCTCCAGGATAAGATCACACTCCTCCTTCTGGTATGCAACAGTGCAGTCAGCGATCATGTTCGTAACCACTTCTCCCATTTTCCTGATACTCTTTTCGTGTGACCGGTGATCCACGTCAGGGAAGTTGATGATCATCCTGGCAATATCCTTTCCCATCCTGCCAATCCGTTCAAAATTATAGATCAAACGGATAGAGCAGACCATTTTTCGCATATCCTTTGCTACCGGCTGGTAAATAGCAATAAACCGGAACATCTCCTCCTCAAGTGCCTGGTACTGGGTCGTTAATGATGGATTCTTCTGGATAACAGAAAGAGCCATCTGTTTATCATTCTTTTCCAGGGCCTCCAGTGACTCAGTCAGCATCACCAGTGCATATTCACCCATCTCTGAAACAGACGAGTGAATCGCTGCCATCTCAGTCCGCATTTTGTCATGCATGTATATTCCCCCTTATCCAAATCGTCCCGTGATGTAATTTTCAGTCAGTTCCACGGTGGGATTCTCAAATATCTGACTGGTCTCTCCATACTCAATCAGCTCTCCTAAGTACATAAAGGCAGTATAATCACTCACCCGTGATGCCTGTGACATACTGTGGGTTACGATAATGACACAGTAATCCTGTTTTAAAACGTCAATTAAATCTTCTATCTTTGCGGTTGCTATTGGATCAAGGGCACTGCATGGTTCATCCATTAAGATGATCTCAGGATTGACTGCCAGGGTTCGGGCGATACAGAGCCTCTGCTGTTGCCCGCCTGACAATCCGAGTGCTGAATCAGAAAGCCGGTCACAGACCTCATCCCAGAGGGCTGCCTTCGTGAGGGACTCTTTCACGATTTGATCGAGGGTACATTTATCCTTAATGCCATGGACACGCGGTCCGAAGGCAACATTTTCATAGATAGATTTGGGAAACGGGTTTGGTTTCTGAAAAACCATCCCGATCTTCATCCTGATCTCAACCGGATCACAGTCAGGTCCATACAGTTCACGCCCGTGGTAGGAGATAGAGCCGGTAATATTGCAGGGATCCACGAGATCGTTCATCCGGTTAAAACAGCGGATAAGGGTTGATTTCCCGCATCCGGAAGGACCGATAAATGCTGTGGTCTTTTTATCAGGCAATTCCATCGTAATATCCTTTAATGCATGGTTTGTCCCGTACCAGAGGTTCAGGTTTTTTGTAATGAGAATTGGATCAGACAACATGTTACCACCGTATGGTTGATGTAAAGTGATTCCTGATAAGAATCGCGACTGCATAGATGAGGATAACGAGGAGAAGCAGCACGACTGCCGTTGCATATTGATTATGGGTCGCTCCCGGAACATTGGTAGCCAGGACAAAGAGATGATAGGGAAGAGCCATCACCGGATCAAAAACAGAATCCGGTAGATACCGCCTGCTGAATACAACTGCGGTAAACATGATGGGGGCAGTCTCTCCTGCGGCCCGCCCGATTGAGAGGATCGAACCGGTGATGATACCGGGAACTGACAGGGGAAGTACAACCCGGTAGATGGTCTGCCATTTCGTGGCACCGAGGGCTAAGGATCCCTCACGGAGAGCAGAAGGAACAGAACGCAGTGCCTCCTCGGTTGTCCTGATAAGGGTGGGAAGGACCATCAGTGCAAGGGTTACCTGGCCTGCGAGCATACAGACTCCCCAGTTGAGATAGAGAACAAGAAATGTAAACCCGAAAAGACCGAAAACAATCGAAGGTGTCCCGTTTAACAGATCGGTTGCTGTTCGGATTAATTTAGAGAGTGCATTCTCCTTCGTGTACTCGGTAAGGTATATCGCGGATCCGACACCCAGGGGAAGAGCAATGAGGATCGCTCCCGCGACAAGGTAAATGGTTCCGATGATGGCAGGATATATCCCGCCCCCCCTGCCAAGTGAGACCGGATATTCTGTCAGAAACGAAATGGTGACGTAAGGCAGGCCGTTTGAGAAGATATCATAGAGAATTACTCCTAATATCCCGATAACCGTCACCATAACAAGCAACAGCAGGGAAAAAACGATTCGCTGAACCCATTGTTGGGAGAGAATACGGGTGCTGTTGAAGTACAGGAGCAGCAGGACCGAGCTGTAAAAGAGGCCCACCCATCCAAAAACCGCGTAAAAGAATAAAATGAACAGGAGAACCGGAATCAGCCAGAGATAGGGTCGAATCCGCTCGATAGAACTGCTCAATACGACCAGCATCAATCCCCGGTTTCGTGCAGAACCAGCTCCCATCTGCTTCTCCTTGATTCGTGCAAGGATAACCGTTGCAGTGATATTGATGAGAAGGGTTATCGCAAGTAAGATCACGGCAACGGCAAAGAGTGCATGGTAATGAAGTGATCCGATTGCCACCTCCCCCATCTCTATCCCTAACGTTCCGGTGAGAGTTCGTACCGGTGAGAGAATGTTCCAGATGGGATCAGGAATAACTGCTGCGTTACCGGTAACCATCATCACTGCCATCGTCTCTCCGACCGCCCGGCCAATTCCGAGGATTATTGCGGCGGTAATCCCTGATAACGCTGAAGGAACAAGGATGCGCGATATCGTCTGCCAGTGGGTGGCACCAAGGGCTAAAGAACCCTCCTTGTAAAACCGGGGAACTGAACTGATTGCATCCTCTGAAACACTGATAATCGTCGGAAGGGCCATGATCCCGAGGAGTATCGACCCGGCAAGGACTGTCTCTCCGCTGACGACATCAAAACTGACCTGGATCCATTGCACAAGGACAACAAGACCAAAAAATCCATATACAACAGAAGGAACTCCGGCAAGCAGTTCAACAGCCGGTTTTAAGATCTTCTTTAACCGGGGGGATGCAAGTTCAGAGATATACACCGCACTACCGATTCCGAGGGGGATGGCAATGACCATGGATCCGAGTGTTACGAGTAATGTTCCGATAATGAGGGGGAAAGTACCATATTTCGGGATAAAAGCAGTCGGATCCCATTTCATTCCGGTAAGAATTGCTAAAAGACCGATATCGAAAAAGGCCGGAGCGGCATCATACAACAGGAACCCAAGAATAAAAAAGATCGCAACAACAGAGAATAAGGCACACAAAAACCAGATCTTTGTGATACCAGCATCTTTTACCTGCAAAAAAGTCTGGTGTTTCATGATACAATTTCCATGGTATACGGGGATCAAAGATCAGTGCAATTCATTCCGATTATACCTACAACATTCATCATAGTATATAAAAGTATGCATTAGTACCTCGATCTACAAACGCTGCTATTCCAGAGGTGTATGCCAAGGGAAGGGATAGTATTTTTCAATAGAAAAAGAAGAGATGCTATATTTTAAATAGAATTCTCATCTATCTATAGATTAGTACATTCTCTATAGAGAGTGGAATGATAACATGGATATCAGACGAATACAGATGACAGGAGGGTCATCATATGTTCTGACCCTTCCCAAATCATGGATAGAATCTCTTGGTATCAGGAAGAATGATCCCCTGGGTATTGTAGAAGAACAGAACGGTACCCTTATTATTACAAAAAATATCTCGGAAGAGAAGATCGAACGGATAAAAACCATTAAGATTAAGGAGACGACTGATCCCACCTACTTTTTGCGGATGCTAATCGGGACATATATTGCAGGATTTAGTACCATAATTATCCGAGGGGAGGATGGTATTCCCTTAAAACTTAAAGTAAAGATCAGGGAATTCACCTCGATGGTAATCGGTCCTGAGGTGATTGAAGAGACTGAAACAATGATACTCCTAAAAGACCTTCTCAATCCCCTTGAATTACCATTTAAAAACTCACTCAAACGCATGTTTGTTCTGGTAAAAGAGATGCACAAGGATTCCATGGAAGCACTCATTACCGGGAACCATGACACGGCAGATGATGTAATTGCCCGTGATAATGACATAGACCGGCTGTTCTGGCTCATCAGCAGGCAGAATAACATGATCATGAACAATATCTATCTTGCACGAAAGATGGATACCACCATATCGCATGTAATGCCTCATTACCTGATAAGCCGGATTCTGGAGCGTGTCGGAGATCATGCAGTCAGGATTGCCTGGAATAGTAAACTGATCTCAAAGGAGGAGGCAGGAGAAGACCTGTTACAGATGATCCAGAATGCAGGTATATCATCACTGAAGTTATTTGAAAAAAGTCTGGAATCTTTCTTTGTGAATGATGCACAGATGGCAAACAGAACCATCGAGTTGATACATAACCTGGAAGAGCAGTACTCAGATATCAACCACGAGATACGGCATCTGCCTACCGAAGTCGCTCTCCCGATTCGCAAAATATCAGATAGTATCAGGCGATTCGGAGAGTATTCAACAGATATTGCAGAGATCGTGATCAACTACGCTATCATGTTCTCTGATGATTCACCATAAACACAGGAAAAACTACCGAAACGGGGCCCGATACACCAAAAAGAAAAAAGGAGAGTCTCTTCACGCAGGAACAAAACCTTCTTCAGATACCAGTTCCTGCCCTTCCTGACTCATGATATACGCAAGGAATTGAGCAGCAAGTCCGGTCGGCTCGCCTTTGGTTATCATGTAGAGAGATCGGGAAACCGGGTACTCTCCTGATATGACATTCTCTACCGTGGGCTCTATCGTGGTTGTTCCGTTATCGATAGAAACCGGTTTTATTGTCTCATCGATGTACCCGAGTCCGACATACCCGATACTCCCCGGAGTCTGGGCTATCGTTGATTTAACTGCTCCGTTTGAGTTCTTCTCAAGCTGTGTCTGTACAAAGTCTTCTTTTTTCATCACAAACTCGTGGAAGAACTCCCGGGTTCCTGATGCACTGTCCCGTCCGATGACTACGATCTGGGTATCAGAACCGCCAAGATCCTTCCAGTTGGTTACCTCTCCCCTGTATATTGCTTTAACCTGATCAATAGTCAAGCTGTCTACCGTGTTGGATGGATGAACGATAACGGCTATCCCGTCACGTGCAATCATCCGGGGAACGAGATCCGGGTACTTCTCTATCTCGACGTCTTTTAAATCCCGGGAAGCCATCCCGATATCAGCAGTCCCTTCTCCTACCGCCTGGACTCCGACACTGGATCCCCCGGCACTGACCTGGATATCAGCATTCGGATGCATATCCATGAAGATTTCAGCAGCATTCGCGGCTACCGGAAGCACGGTCGTAGAACCCGAAATCTTCAGACTCTCGATGGTCCCTGTTCTCTCGGCCTTTGTAACATCTCCCTCTCCGGGAGTTCCTGTACATCCAGAGAGAAGTACTGCAATACATAAGACTATAATCAATCCGGCAAAACCGGTTTTTATCATCTGTCTCTTCATATAGTTCAGTCTCACTTTTTTATCATTTACCGTGGTCACATACCCATGTTCCATAGAGTTATTAGTTACTCAGAGGAGGCTGTTGCATAAATACAATTCGTCGATACAATAAGGCAAATTAACAGTGTGAATATTAGATATCACACTGTGAATTAGCCTTATAAGACTAATGAAAATCATTTGTGCAACAGCCTCAGAGGTTCCCATAAATCATAATAATTTCCGGAAGGTATTACAATTAATTAGAACTATTGTACTACCGATAGGATGAAAATTATAAATGAAGAATTGGGTTCCAGGATTATGCACCTATAGATCGGGATAGTATCTGGGTTTTTTTATCGAGCTTCCTGTTGAGGTGTTACGATCTCAATGCTTTTTATTGCTGGGTTTTTTATTCCATTTTATCCCTTGTTTACTTGTGGCTTTAACCTTGGTTACCTTGGTTGTCGTTTTCTTATCGTAATCCTTCACTGACATACCAGCAGGTAAAACACGCAGGATATTTCCAATGGTGTCTCTTGATCCATAACATTCTGGAGATACATCAGAAGAACCAACAATCACTTCGAAAGATCCAAGGCCGGAAATATCTTCCGGGATCGGAACATCAATTGTAACGGTTGAACTTTTACCGGGGTTTATGGGAGGAACCGTATCAGACAACTCAACTATCCCTTTGTTTCGGAAGGTAACCTGGATCGGTGTCTCTAAAGATACCATTTCCCCCATGTTTTCTACGGTAAAGGAGCAGGATAGTTCATCTCCTGCAGTAACTTCAGAATCCATGCTGAGTTTTGATAATTTCAGATTATTGCATCCATTAATCTGACTCTCGCTCATTTCTGCAACCACGCTCTGACCTGATACGAGAATGATACCGATAACAACCAGAATAAATAGTAAAATTTTCATTTTGCACCTGAATAATTACTTTTGCACCTGATTAGACAGGGACGAATCCTTCTTCAGAGACTAAATTCTGTCCTTCCTGACTTATAATAAAGTCAAGGAATTGTGCAGCAAGACCTTCGGGTTCACCGTTTGTTATCATGTAAAGAGACCGGGATACCGGGTAAAGCCCTTCTAACACGTTCTCAACCGTTGGTTCAACCGTGTTAGTCCCGTCATCAATGGATAATGGCTTTATGGTCTCATCGACATACCCGAGTCCGACATACCCGATACTCCCCGGAGTCTGGGCTACGGTTGACTGAACCGCCCCGTTTGAATTTTTTTCCAGTTGTGTCTGCACAAAATCTTCTTTATCCATCACAAACTCGTGGAAAAACTCTCTGGTTCCTGATGCACTGTCCCGTCCGATAACTACTATCTCTTTCTCTTCACCGCCAACATCTTTCCAGTTAATAATTTCACCCTTGTAAATCGCCTTAACCTGATCAATTGTCAGGGAGTCAACTACGTTTGAAGGATGAACAATAAGGGCTATCCCATCTCGTGCCATCACGAGGGGAACGAGATCCGGGTACTTTTCTTTCTCAACATCCTTAAGATCACGGGAAGACATGCCAATATCTGCAGTTCCTTCTCCAACTGACTGGACACCAACACTGGATCCACCGGCACTGACCTGAATGTCAGTATCAGGATGCATATCCATAAAGAATTCAGCAGCACTTGCTGCTACCGGCAGCACGGTCGTGGATCCAGAGATTTTGAGACTCTCCAGGCTCCCGGTATTATCTGCCTGTACCTGGATAGGAGTTCCAGGACACACACAAAGAAATATCGCAACAAAAATCAAAACCAGCATTCTGGAGTGACTTGATCGCATCATGTTTCTCTTCATAACTCGGTTTTCACCGCTATGGAATCAGGCTGTAGAGAATATACAGGTTATCGATAGAATATCTGTCAGAAATGTTTTATCATAAACTATAGAGTTTTGCTTAATAATATATATATTTTAGATGCAACAATTCAGAATGAAAGCAAAAAATCTACAATCGCTCTGATTTTCTGTTTTCGTATTCTCTCACGTTTGTCAGGATATTCCCTCCCAACAACACATTTATTCTTCGTGTTGATATTTCGTAAATCACCAATTTTTGCTCTTGTTACGTGAAGCCGCTTGCATTCAGCTGAATTTTTAGAACCAATCAGATCTGCTGGATCCTTTCAGACCACATCACTCACGAGCAGATTGAATTTTTCGTATATTTTTCGTATAACTACAATATTAGAGGCTGTTGCACAAATAAAAAATCCCAAAAATATGAGAATTCTAGAAAGAATGTGACAAAATTCGATGAGGGGCAAAGCCTCAAACCCGACGAATGAAAACGATCAAGTAAATCTTATGTGGGGAAAGATTACTCATAAAAATGCATCTGAAATTTGAAAAAAGGAGAGATTTATTTTCATGAATTTGCCTGTAATTCGTTTCATTAGTGTTTTTTTTACCTATTCAGCCTCCTAATTTTTCTCATTACACACATCACACCATATCTACTCATAATTCTTCTTAATTCAAAATTAAACCCCATAATGGCAAGATCCTTATATAATGAGTACAAATATGTAATTAACAAATGATGAATTCCCTCATCAGTCATTTTGAATTGGATAACCGACAAACATCGGCCATCTCTCCTGAGGTCATCAATTATCATTGTAATCTTTATCGTCAACTTGTTGAACAAGAGCAGATCATTGCACAGTTACAAGACGAGATCCATACCATTCAATCAGAAAACCAAGCATTGAAAACAACTCTTACCACCCTTGAAATTTGCATTGAGAATTATGAAGCCGAACTTCGTTTACTAAAAGCAGAAAACGAAGACCTCATCTCTCAATCCTCTTCTCTCAAATCTCAAAATGAGCACCTTAAACAGGAAAATAAAAAACTTACTTCACAAATACATCGTATCTATTGGAATGAGGGTTTGTTGATTCACAGATCCGACATGTCTGGATTCGTTAGAATTATACATATATATTTGCGTCATTCTCTATATAGTTAAGTACATGTACATTTAAATTGTACAGATAAAGGTTATACATTTAATGGTTAAAATGTGATATATCAACGAATCGCAAATATATTCAAGCATAAAATGAAGTTATTGAAGAATATTAACATCCTTTGAAAGCGTATTACAGTAATAAATGGTGAGACTTGCTCTGTGGTTTATTATTATAAGAGTATTTTAATTTATATTTCCTTTATGCAACAGACACAATACCCGATGAATTGCACCAGAGAACAACACAAATGAAAAAAAGAAAAAACAGACCTGTCTTATCTCTCTATAGTCTGAATACAAAGAGATTCCAGAAATTCACCCACCATGTCATCATATACAGCCCGAGAACAATGAGAGTATAATGGAGCCTGGACCATATCGTCCAGCAGTTCTCTTTCCATATAAGAATCATGAAAACTGAAGCAATGACGGTTAAAACAACGGCAATCACCGGGAGGGTCATGACCAGTTGTATGATCAGGGGAACCGCTTGTTCCTCCATATATCTCTTAATAAGGGATACATCACCTGTTACCGCCGGAAGGAGAAACAAGACAAAGAAGAGAAAGAGGATTGCTGCAGCTCCTGCCATAAGCCTGGCATATGTCGCTGCCGGTTTCTCTTCAGTATCTGAAATACCATACACTCTCCGGAATAATGCTGATACCGGCCATATAAACATGGTCAGGAGAATGATAATTCCGATATTTTTCATCCAATCGGTAAACAAAATGGTCCCGTACCATGGTACTCGTTCGAATGCAAAGATTGGAACATTCTCAATACAAAGGAAATTCACCGTGCCTGTTTCATCCTCGCGAAAGATCATATTACCTGTATATTCTGGTTTATCGGATGACTGGGTGAAAATCCCCGGAGAAATCTCAGTATATGTTGAAGAAGGTTTCCCTTCTCTCTTAATCACCAGCCTCCCTTCTCCCCCGTCCTCGATCCTGACCTGTTGCGGCGGCATCAGATAATACTCAAATGCCTGGTAATTATGCCGGGTAGACTGATATGCTCCTGCATATTTTGATTGGTGGGAGATAGTATCCGGAATGGTTTCGGGCATCGTGTTCTCTGCCTGATAGAAGGTATCCATGAATTCAGTCACCAGCTCGTTTCGTGCTTCATTCCCGCCCGGACTATTATATGATACAAAAAATCCTGTCTTCCGGTCAGGCAGAAGCACAAGAAGGGAATGGAAAGTATCGGTATCTCCGCCATGGGTAAGTATCCTCTCTCCATTCAGGTACATCTCGTAAAACCCGAGACACATACTGCTGACCCGGGGATCATTCGAAAAAGCCGGGGCATGCATGAGTTTTGTGGTATTTTCTGAGAGGATAGCAGTATTGTGAAAAGTCCCGTTTTCCATGTGAGCAGAAAGGAAATGTGCCATATCGGTTGCTGTGGAACTAATGATCCCTGCCGGTCCGATAACATATACCGAGTCAGGGACAGGTACATTTTTCCCTCCCTCATAATGGAAACCAGACGAGAGGTTTTTCGCTGTATCAGGTGGAAGGGTGTAGGAATACCAGGTACGGTTCATTGCAAGTGGCACGAGTATCTGTTCATGCAGGTACCGGTCATAAGGTATGCCGGTGATATCTTCGATGACGACTGCTGCAAGGGTAGTTCCGTAATTTGAATATGATGTAATAGTTCCGGGAGGATATACCCGGGCAGGTATACTCTCTCTGCAGTATGTTCTGAATGAATAGAGATCATCTACGGCCCTGACCGCCATATGTTTCTCCTGTTCCTCAAATCCTGCCGAATGAGTCATCAGGTCTCTCATGGTGATAGGGTTTTTTGGATAGGTGGCAGGGAGAGAAAAGTCGGTAAGATAGGTATTTATATCGATATCAAGGTCTATTTTTTCTTCTTCTACCAGCTGCATAACCGCTGTCCAGGTAAAGAGCTTCGTAATCGATCCGATGGGGAAGAGAGTCTTTTCAGGGATCACGGGGGTTTTGTTTTCGATATCTGAATAACCATATCCCCTGGCAAAGATCATCTCACCATCCTGTACAAAGGAAACCGTGGCTCCGGGAATATTATATCGTGCTAATCCTGCCGGTACGGCGAAATCAAAGAAATGTTCTATTTCAGACGTAATTATTGCATCTGTTCTAAAATCATGTTCAGATTCTTCTGCATAACCGGGAGAGCAGAGACAAAAAAAAGCCAGGAGAAATAGGAGTATACAAGAGAGATGTCTCAGAAACCTCCCGGTTTTCAGAGATCCTCGTTGGAAAATGCACATACCTCCTGAGTATGGAGTTTTTCCAGTAATAATGGTAGCCTTTGAAACAGAGAAACATAAAGAACGGTTATCACAGATGGGATACACAATCGATATCGGAAGTATACTGCATCATAATCATCTTTTGTCTACAGATTATTCTGATGACTGAGTTGGGAGTGATTGATCTGAAAATCCATTGCTTACTTATTTCATCGTCTGATTGTGCCAGGCATTCAGATCTGCCAAAGGCCATTGAAACGATAAAGAGAACCTGTTCAGGCAAGAAAACAAGAGGACAGAAAAATGGGTAAACCCGACATGTTCATCATCATATCTATTATAACCTGTAATTGCCATTCCCAGATGCAGATGATGATGCAGATAATAAACCCGGGATGTAACTCGAAGCAGCAAATCCACAAAAACCGTGCCGGATACAGACGAAATAAAAGAGAAAAAATCAAGAGGAAAATAAAAAATTATTCCTTTTCGAAAGAGCATTGAACATAGAGGCTGTTATGAGGCTGGTGCATAAATGATTTTATTCGTATTATTGGGTTAATTTAGAGTGTATGTTCGTCATTCGCACAGTAGATTTTCCTTATTGTATCGAAAAATGGTATTCTCGCAACCACCTCAAATGGGTTTTTTTCTCAATCTCACAACTCATTCGAATGACTTTTCCAATAATTATGGAAGGTATAACCCAACGAAGCTGTTCACCCACTTTTCATACAGTCAGTGAATCCACCGCTCACTCCCGCCGGTAATCTCTCTCTTCCAAATCGGAACATACTCCTTGATCTTATCAAGGATATACCGCGATCCCTCGTATGCCTCGTCACGATGGGAAGCTGTCACGATGATGAGAACAATCGGCTCAGTAATGGCAAGCCTTCCAATCCGGTGCACGATGTCGACCGAACAGAGAGAAAACCGTTCCTGTGCCTCTGCGGCAAGGGAATTAAGATCGGCAAGAGCAACCTCGTGAAAGGACTCGCAGTCAAGGGCCTCGATACCGTCATCCCTGACCGTCCCGAGAAATATGACCATCCCACCGGCTTCGGGACGAATGGCAGCAGAAATCATCTCTGCTATATTAATGGTATCAGGGGTTATCGCAATCATCTTATCCTCCTGATACCGGGGGATAGATAACAACCTCATCACCCTCTGACAAAACCTGTGATGAGATATCCTTCTCTGGAATCCGGACCCGGTTAACCATGACAAAAATGTAAGGATGAACTGCTCCGTCCTCTGAGAAGAGGGCTCCTGATCCATCGGGAAACCCTGTAGCAAAGTCGGAGAGTGCATCAGAGAGTGATGCTGACTCCGGAAGAGTAATCTCGTTTATCTCCCCGAAAATATCCTTAAAGCGTGCGAATGCACGAATCGTAACTTTCATCTCTATCCTCACTCTTTTTGCGTGCCTCTCAATAATGAACTCATTTCTGTTTGATACCAGATATATCAGGTACCACTGAAGAACTGATCCCTGATAGAGGTAATCGCTTCGATTGCATCTGCCCTCTTCTGGTCTATCCGGTTATGCTGCAGCCATACGAGGGCATCATCCACCGATACCGACCGAAGCTCTCCCCGGCACCGGGAAAGGATCGTCTCATAGGTCCTCTCGGGATAATAGATCTGTTGAGCAGTCTTTAAGATGAGACCTGCATCATCAGACGAAAAAATCCCTTTTTCTGCTGCGTCATCAAGTGTCACCCTGATATTAACAAGGGCCTCTGAAAGAGGTGTATGTGAGATCGGATCACAGATGAGAGCCACCTCGTCATCAGAAATCACAATCCCATCCCGGTACATGCAAAAGACCTTTCCGATTCCGATCATCCCGAACGGCAGGAGTTCAACGGCACGAAGTGCTCCCATGCTGGATGCACCGATAACCGTAACACCAGCTTCGAGCAGTGAGAGGATCTCACGGTGGCCGACCGCTGCATCCTGGAAGAAGACTCCATCAATGATACCGACAATATCAGGATTCCTGGCAGATAGTGCCCCTAAATCTCCTCTTTTTACCGGGGGGAGATAATCGGCAGAGGGAAGTATCTCTTCTGCCTCATGAACCGACAGACTTGGCCCCAGATAGACTACGACGGCTGGCATATCTGCATCGGTCTCCCATTCGTGCGGAATCTACGGCATACATCTCAAGTCCCGGAACAATGACCCGTACCACGGGAACACCAATGTCCGGCAGGGTTAAATCAGAGACAATGACCCGGCTGCATCCGACAGCGGCGAGCTTTTCGGTGATATACAAAATCTCATGAAGAAAATCATCGCTCTCGTACCGGGAGATATCACGGTACTGAACCGTCTCGGTTTCAGAGAACCATTTCCGGTTGATCCGTTTTGTCCGTTCATATCCAATCTTTGCCTTTAACAATCCCTCTGTGGTATCCTCCCGTGCTCCGTGGATCTGCGTTGCCCTGCTCTGGGCGACCTCAGTCAGGGCACGAAATATCGCTACTTCAGGACAACTGTGCGTCCCCATCCCGATAGTGAGCAGTGCTGGATCTCTTAATTGCAGATCATCGGCTACTGCAGCAACCGTCGGGATACCGATATCACTGGTGATATCGCGAAGAAGAACACGAACTCCAGCATCCTCAAACCGTGAGAGCAGATCAAGAGCAGTCGGATCTTCGATATCCTGGATAACCGGACCGGCATTATGGGATGCTTCAACAAGTGACCAGGCATCACGTTCAATTATCTCACACAGGGCATGGTATATTGCCTCCTCAATGGTATTTCCCGAGGCAAGACCGTTCGTATTGGTTTTAAACAGGGGGGTGTAATCCTCGGGAACCGGGTGACTGACTGCATGAGCAGGAACCCAGATCGGTTCATTGTTCATGATATCATACCCTCTCATCCAGGGATAGAGGTCATCATGATTTGTCCCCCTCGGAATGATAAGATCCCGGGGGGCCAGGGCATTCTCGTTTTTGGAGAGTGAACTGAATGAATCAAGCAGGATCTCATGACCGTCCGGTTCTGCAGAGAACCGTTCGATTCCTTCCATGATAGCAGATACCCGGGCAGTAATCTCGGTAACCCCTTTCCCATTATAGACTGATATTGCTCCTCTGGCTGCCGATGGTCTGATACAGGAGAAGACCGGGATACCTATCCGATCGAGATCAGTGATATCTGCGACACGGGTAATTCCACAGACCGGGGCAAAAGATTCTACACGATTAAGTGTCTCTTCCGGGGATACTGCCCGGTGAGTCTCTTTTTTGTATAATTTCCTGCAGGGGGAGAGTAACATCGCTGGTATAAGGTGTGACCTGCTCCTTAAACTGGTTGTCGCATCGAAAATCAGAACCTGTTTTGAGAACGATCGGATGGTGTCAACTGATATAATATGATAATAAAACAGAATGTTCAGAAATACCAGTAACAGATACCCATACTTTCCGTGGAAAGAAGGAACTTCTCGTTGGGGTTGTATTATTGGAGTTGTGTCATAGGGGTTGTGTCATAGGGGTTGTGTCATAGGGGTTGTGTCATAGGGGTTGTGTCATAGGGGTTATAAAATGAAGGAACTAGAGAATTTATTGTTTATATCAATATATACAATCCAGAAAAAGCAATTCTCTCTAATAATCATGAACATGCTAACAGAATGATACGAATAAAATACCATTGATGTCCGGAGAAGAAGAAAACCGGAAAAAATCCAGTGAACAACCATCCCGATCGGGATCAATCGATCAATATACTGCATGGGAATGGGAATACCAGAAGAAGGGTCGTATCTGGAAGCAGTATCCGGCACATACTTTTCCAGTCTCTCCCCATGGAAGGATCCTCGAACTGGGTGTTGGGAATGGAAAAAATATCCAGGTCTATTCACCGGATCTCACCCGGATAACCGTACTAGATATTGCACGATCAGCTCTACTGGTAACACGTGCAAATACCAGTCTCTATCGGAAACTTGATATTGTCCAGGCAGATGCCTGCGATCTTCCTTTTAAAAATTTATCGTTTGATACAATTGTCGGTGTTCATCTCTGTGATCATCTGACAGAACCAATGAGACGATCCTTTGTAAAAGAAATAAAACGGATCCTGATACCAGGGGGGACAATATTTATGAGCGTTTTTAGTACCCGCGATATGCGGTATAAAAAAGGAGAAGAGATAGAGAATAACACGTTCCAGCGAGGGAACGGAATAATTACTCATTATTATACTAAACATGAAATCGATCTGTTATTGAGAGAAGATTTTCATGTCAGAATAAAGGAACATGCCTGGCAGATGAAGATAAAGGGTGAAATTTATCTCAGAGAAGAGCTGTTGGTATACCTCTCATAAGCAGTGTCTATATCCTGATTCGGTTTTATCCTGATGCCTGGTTTTATTTTAAATGTTTTACCTGGTTTCAGATAGAAAAAGATGAGAAGAGAACGAGTACAATTGAAAAGAACGTAATCTGACGCTTAAAAATACCAGTAATAATCTGCATGTATGAGATCCTGTATAAGAGAGATGAGTCAGGAGTGAGGACAAATACCCCAACCCCTTTGTTTCCACTGGAGGTTTCTGGTACTATGACTCGTTGCGATGTAGGATCTTTTTCTGGATCCTGAGATCCTGAATTTCCAATTTAGACATTGATTTCATCTTGCATTGTGATTTGCATTACAAGTAGTTTGGTGTAGAAATTTCAATGTTTCTGTGTTAATTCAAACCATTTCTTTTACGCAAAGCATGTATTCCGATGCAAATACCCGAATGCAGGGACTATTGCATAAAATCACATAAACAACTTGTGAGATTCAAAATGAATGGTGTATTATTGATTTTTATTCATAATCCAGGTATTCATAATCCAGGTATTCATAATCCAGGTATTCATAATCCAGGTATTCATAATCCAGGTATTCATAATCC
>JAFGOM010000029.1 GCA_016926505.1 Methanospirillaceae archaeon | reverse complement strand
CCGACCGCAAAGACGACCGCGTAATTGATGAGAGATGCAAGGTTTGAGTAGAGAAAGGTACGGTTGCCGGTAAAGAGGGAGAGCGTCAGCAACGGAACCTTCTGTTTTTTCTCCCACCGGATAAAGAACCAGACCGGGATGAGACCTGCCAGCATCCAGAAAAACCCGGAGAGGGAAGGCAGGGAAAGAAGGCCGTAGATGATCACGGTAAGCATGATGCAGTAGAGAACTGCCCCTGTCCGGTCATATCTCAGATTATCTCCTGCTTTCCATTCACCCGGGATCTCTGTTAGTGTCAGCACGATCACGACGAGTGCCAGCGGCACGTTGAGAAGAAAAATAGATGGCCAGCCGAGATACTGAGTTAAAACGCCGCCAATAACCGGACCTGCCGAGAGGCCGGCATACACCGTAGCGGTAATGATCCCGATTGCTTTTCCCCGCTCTCCGGGCGGAAATACTGCGGTCACGATGGCTACCGATGTGGCAAATACCATCGAACCACCGAGCCCCTGGACAACACGGGAGAGGATGAGTCCGGATCCTGATAACGAGACGGCTGCCAGAAGCGATCCCACAGCAAAGAGGACATTTCCTACAAGAAAAATTCGTTTCCTCCCGTAAATATCAGCAAGCCCGCCGAGAGGAAGGATGAGGACCGCTGCGGTCACGAGGTACGCGGTTGTGATCCAGCCAAGGGTCACGGCGTCAAGCGAGAACTCTGAACCGATCGCCGGGAGTGCCACATTCAGGGATGAAACCGTATAAGGGACCAGAAACGAAGCGAGAGAAGATACAAAGAGAAGTATCTTTTTCGGATCTGATCCTGACATGATGTACCGTATGACTGACCTGATAAAAGAAGTATGCAGGATGAAAGAGAATCGAAGAAATCATTTATGCAGGAGAAACAATTCCCGGATCAGTCAATACAACGAAAATGATAAAAATCCGGTACCGCTATTTTTTCAGGAAAAATAGAGATATTTCCCTGATTTTTTGGGAATCAGAGTGTGTCAGGATAAACCACCATGGGAGGTTGTCCCGTCTGGAAATATCACAAAGAGAAGAGAAGAATAGATCCTATCAGGATTTCATCGCTGCAGATGCAATATTCTGAATTATCTGATTCATTCCTGATGATAATCCGGTAAGGTTCTCTCCGGCAAGTCCAGCGGTAAGAAGTTCCGGATCTACCGGTATCTCCCCGATAATCTGCTCACCCGGGAGATCCTTTCTCATCAGGCTGCTTAACTCAGGAGTGACCTTATTGAGAACAAAATACATCGGAAGGTTCATTGATGCTGTCATATCCCCTGCCTTTTTCGCAAGAAGGATTGATTCGTACGATGGATCGAGGACCATCAGGACTGCATCAGCTCCTTCCTCAACACCACGACCAAAGTGTTCGAGGCCTGCCTCGGTATCAATAATAACCATCTCATCAGGTGCGGATTTCAGGTTTTTTATAAATTGTTTTGCGATAAAACCCATGGGACAGGCACACCCTTCTCCGGCATGATGAATCTTTCCGACAGAGACTAATTGTATCTTCCCGTTCTCTGATCTGCAGGATGGTGGAATGTCCTGTATCTTCCATTCCTGGTCAAATAACTGCAGATTCTGCAGATCATCTGAACGTTTCAATGCAGTCATCATTTTTCCCATCAGTTCCTGCTTCCCACCCATATAATCCATCAAATCATTTGGAGGGGTCACACCCAGAAATCTATGAAGTCCGAGGTTAGATTCATCAGTATCTACAACCACCACATCTTTCCCTTCCTGTTCATAATGCTGTGCCAGTAAGGCGGTCAGAGTACTCTTCCCGCTTCCTCCTTTTCCGCAGATACAAATCTTCATTGGTAACACCTGTGCTGTTACGAGAAATCTCTCAAATGGATATCCCTCTGGGGAAACCGGTTCGTATCCCACCACATACAGACCCTGACGGTCTTTGCGTTCTCAACCAGTTGGCTGTTGTCTTTTATGACCTTATCCTTGAAGTATTTCCTGATAAGCATATCATACTCCTCTGAACACCCAATCTGCCGTCGCAGTTCTGATACCGCACAATCAAGAGTCTGATATCTCTTCTGATAATTCATCTCATGTACCGTCATATTGGGATAGATCCCTTTCTGGTACAGTACATTAAAGAGGGTATCTGACTTCGGACCATAATGATAGGGACTGTTATGAATCTTTGGCCACAGGTACGCCATGTGTTTCTCCCAGGGAGTAGTTCCTGCAAACCAGAACAGCCAGATCTGACCATTTGAAACGGCCTGCATCTTATCAATGGCTGCATCTATGTCAGGCATACCAAGCGAGTATGATGCAACGATGATGTCATACGGTCCTTTGAGATCTGATTCAGGAGATACATCCTCCCATCGTTTCCCGACGATGGTAAGATTGTGTACCTGTTTTTCATCTGCCTGTTCTCTCATCACCTCCACCATTCCGGGAGCAGGTTCTACTGCAGTAACTGCCCGGGCACGCTGTGCAAAGGGAATTGCAAGTGTCCCTGGACCGGCACCGATGTCTAACACCCTGCTTTCTTTTGTAACAGGAACTCGGGACAGGATCAGTTCTATCCTCTCCGGGTTTTCAAGGGACATATTCAGGAATTCAAGAGCCTGTTCCCTGCTGTTCCATAGGCAGGCACATTCTCCGACTGTCTTTGTCCGGCTGTTCGCTTCATACAGTTGTCTCCATATCTCGGTCCAATCTGTCATTATATCCTCTCTTTAAAAAATTGCACTCTGAATTTTATGCTTTTTCTGATCGTATCAGACTGCCTGACCACGTTAAATACATCTCACTCTCACACTATGTTACTCCTTTTTTATTAATCAAACACCTTCGTATTTTTTCCGGAAAATTTCTTGAAACAGCCAGGGAGATACATATTCCGCTTACAATAGGATCTGCGGGTCAGCATACAAAGAACCCGATTGAGAACAGACAGTCATTCGGCCGGAACCGGTATTTATGCATCATGTTTACGACAGGAGCTGATATCGTACCTGGTTTTCAGATTCAGACTAATGGATAAATCATTCAGGAGACTATCATGTAATACCCGAACAGAAAAAAATCACAAGATATGATTGATCATAATGAAAGGAGAGATCAATCAAATGATTATGTATCGCGATTGGTTATACTATCCTCAGTTTATGATTATTTATGAATAATCTTTGATATACATAGTACACCTGTTTCTTTTACTCTTTTCGGGCCCATCCTGTGGTGGACGAGCTCTTAATGCTCATCAAAGAAAAAACATACCTTTTTACCCGATCCAACAGAGATATCTTCTATCTTCTTGATTACGAGGAACCATGACAGAAATTACTATCGACCCGACTCTCTGTTCCGGCTGCGGGATCTGTGTCCGGACCTGTCCGTATGGAATATTGCAACTAACAGATGATGCAGATGTTGCATCGGTAATACCGGAAAGGGTTGACTTCTGTAGTCACTGCGGCCATTGCAGCGCCATATGCCCTGATAATGCCATCACCATCTCATACGAGGGGGCCGGACCGGTTCCCGATCTCTCCAGGGAAGATATCCCTACAGCAGGGGCATTATCACGGCTTATGGTTTCACGGCGGTCCATCCGTGAGTACCAGAAAAAACCGGTACCACAGGATATCCTCTCGCAAATCTTTGATATTATCAGGTATGCCCCGACAGGCATGAACGGCCAGTCGGTTCACTGGCTTGTTGTCCAGGATCCAAAAGAGATACGAGAACTTATCGGCCGTGTTATCGACTGGGCACGGATGGTTGTACGAGATCAGCCTGCACATCCCCTGGCCCCCATCCTGCCGGTAATGATTACAGAATGGGAAGAGGGGAGAGACCGGATCTGCCATAGGGCCCCTCAAATCATCTTTGCTTCCAGTCATAAGGATAACCCTATCGGATTTGTCGATGCGATTATTGCTCTCACCCACCTCGATCTGGCTGCCCCGGTATTTGGACTCGGGACCTGCTGGGCAGGTATTTTGCAGATTGCCCTCTCTTCGTCGCCTGAACTCATGGAGAGTATTGGTCTCCCGAAGGATTTCGTCTCCCATTATGCCATGATGATCGGATACCCGGCTACCAGCTATCCCGGTATCCCGGTGAGAAATGCAGCCTCGGTTACGTGGAGATGAATATTCCTTTTTTTCGTATTTACCTTCGTAAAATTGGTGGAGGTTCTGTTTTTACTAATTTGAGAGATTATTGTCGATTCAGCTTTTTATATAGCAGGTACGGCAATGCCATCCTGTCTGATGTAACCTGCTCTATCAAAGTACCTTGCAATGTACTTTTTGTCATTCCCTGATAGTAGTGTCAGGATTATGCGGGAAATCGAGTGAGCCACTATACCTGGCAAAAAGAAGAACAGACCTTATGAAATTACAGCACTTTCCTTACATTATCGCCTGATACAAAAACCCGTGACGGGTAGCCAGTTGCCATCTCCATCATACCGCTGCAGGGGGATGTTGGTCAGTGGATCATCAGAGAATTAATGATAGATTTGAACCGATTACTATTAGGCATTGTTCGAAGGGATCTGTATAATGCAATTTTTATTGTAAGATACTGAATTACCATCAATACTAATATGATACTCATACACACAATGGTAATAATATGAATCGATATACTGCAGTTATTTATAAAGAACAGAACTGGTATGTTGCCGAATGTCCGGAAGTTGGGACAACAAGTCAGGGCAAAACAATGGATGAGGCAGTAAGTAACCTCCAGGAAGCAACATCATTATATCTCGAAGAATTTCCCAGAATCAGTATTGGGAGAAGTTATATTACCACATTTGAGGTTCCTGTAATTGTCGATCAATAGACCTGTTTCTGGTGAAGAAACCATTAAAATATTATGTAAATACTTTGGTTTCTCTATCAGTGGAAGAAAAGGAAGTCATGTTAGATTATCAAAAGAGACAGAAGAAGGAAAGGTTGGAACGGTCATACCTCTCCATAATGAATTGTCTCCTGGAACACTGCGTGGTGTGCTTCGATTAGGCAGGGTTACCCCGGAAGAATTCGAGAGATACCTTTAATATTCGAAATCGGTGATATTATCGAGTATTGATATAATGTATCCATTATGACAGCTAAAACCATACTTGTTAAGATCAGGATACCTGAATATCTCATCAAAAAAATCGATAACTTACAGGAAAGGGGGATTTATACAAGCCGCACCGAGGTAATCCTGGATAGCGTAAGACGACTGGTTTTTGCATACCGTACTGATAATCCTTTAAAAATCGCATAATAAAACTGCCATTCATTGATTTTTCTGATGAAATGATCCGGGAAAGGAACCTGAGAGTTATTATCATAAAATGTGTTCACAAATTGAAGAAAAAAATATTTCGATTTACATCACCGACATAAGTCCTGATATCTCTTCCCGCAGATTTTTATCTCTCTTACAAGCTCCCAAAGTCCCCCATCCACAATTGTCCGGGATAAATGAACCCAATCAATCGCCAGATATAAATCCATGAGAACGGTTATAGTATCAATATGAAAGAGAGTCACCGCTTTCTTCTAACCACTCTTTATGCAATACTCTGTATTGCAGTTATCGTAACTGCTGTCGGAGCAACCGCCGGGGAGACCGTGTCCGATCCGAACAGTGAAGGAATCGTATCCGAAAAAACCGTTGCCGGACAGGATACCCTCGCAGATGCCTTCTCCGGCATGACGTTTCTGACTGAAGAAGGAAAACCGGTCAATTACAGTGAGAATGGAGAGATTAAAGGGGCTGCTGTGGATCTCCTGCTTGCCGCTCTTGACGTTCTTGGTGCAGATATCACGACTGACGATATTGTCATCTCAGACTGGCCCGATGCCTATTCAAAGGCTCAGGAAGGACCAATGACGGTATTGTTCTCAACAAAACGGCTGCCCGAACGAGAAGAACTGTTTAAATGGGCAGGCCCCATCCTCACGAGTGAGATTGGCATGTTTACCAGGAAAGATGCCAATATTACCATAGAAAATTCGGATGACATGCAGAAATATACCATCGGGGTAATTAAGGACTCTGCAGCAGAGTACATCCTGACAGATCTCGGATATCCTCCGGAAAAACTTGTTATCGGCCCCAATGCAGAAACCCTGCTATCGATGCTTGCTGAAAAAACCATTGATGTATGGTCAACCGGAAGCGAGTCTGCATGGTATCTGAAGGAGGCATCAGGGGATGAAGAGTTGTACGAGATAGTATATTCGGGAAACCCTGTTGAGATGTATTATGCTTTCTCACCTGATACACCTGATACCCTCGTATCAGCATTTCAGGATGCACTTGACCAGATAAAAACCGAGAGGAGCGAGACTGGTTTTACCGGTTACGAAGAGATCCTGTACCGGTATGTGCAGCCAAAGCATGCAGTCCCTCCGATGGAAGACGAGGATGCTATCTCCCTTGTACAGGCAACAGTCGCAGATATCGCTGCTGATGCTCAAGGCACGTTCTCATCCGTCAATGCATACGAGACCCCATACCGGGATTCAGATAACCCCTCGCTCTACGCCTTTGTATACACAGAAGATGGTACCATCGTCGCCGACGCAGGTAATAACCTCCTTGTCGGTGAGAATATGAGGGGAAAAACCGATATCGCCGGTACACCCCTCCGCGACCAGATGATTGACGGGGCACTCGCCAATGGAAGTACCTGGGTTGAGTATATCTTTACCGCACCAGACAAAGGAGGACTTCTGTATAAATCGGCCTATGCCGAGAAGGTAACCGGTAGTGACGAAAAGACCTACATCGTGGGTGCAGGGCTATTCAGATAACCCTGTCCTTTAAAGAACTCCTCCCTATCTTTTTCTTCTTTTAGGCCGGTTGGCAACTATTTCCATCAAACCGGATCTGTATTCAGATACCAGGTACGTCCCGGGTCATTCCTTAAAAAGATTCTTCATGATGGTGGTAAACCTCCCGTTACTGATGGGATGGTGACTGATAATTGCCCCATTATAAATGATACAGAAGGATCCAAACGCACAGGGAGCATTCAAAACATCCTCTGCACTCTCCAGTTCAATGACTCTCGGATCGAGATGAAACATATCACGAGCCGTTTTTACGATTGCATTCACATTTTTCCAGGAATACGGACACTGGCGTGAACGAAGAATGTACAGGCCTTCCCTGTACGCTCCTGCACGTATCCCAAGATCTGTCTTGA
Organism: Methanospirillaceae archaeon; assembly: GCA_016926505.1. GTDB lineage: Archaea > Halobacteriota > Methanomicrobia > Methanomicrobiales > Methanospirillaceae > JAFGOM01. The sequence continues at coordinate 3,428 of JAFGOM010000029.1, read as the reverse complement.
ATTTCGGCATTTCAGCATTTTTATCAGATAAAAGGGCAAGAAGCTCAAAATCCGGCTTTGCGGCATCACAGATTACAAATCCCAGTTTGAGAAAGATATCCTTACCTGCCATAAAACTCCCCTTCCTGGTTACCACAGCGACACCCTTCCTGCCCAGCTGTTCTGCATCCTGTATACACTCCCGGATCAATGCCCTTCCATACCCCTTATGCTTGTATTCTTTCAAAAAACCGGTAAAGATACACTGGATGAAGAGGTAATTGTCTGCATCCACCGGCCGGTGGGCGTATTCTCCCGGCATATACTCGATCATCCCCTGGTAACCGTCTTTCTGTGAAATAAGGGCCTTTATCCGGAACCCTTTCGGGTAATTTTCAGTATACCATGCAATCTTCCTTTTCAGTTCCTCGTGTTTCCTGATATCCTTGTATCCGCATACCCCGTAACTGGCGATGTTTTGCGGAGTAATATCAATAATACTGATATCATCCATGCTCTATGCTATGCCGGTATCAGGTATATTGGTGCCGTTTATTCCTCTTGCCTCGTTTATCAGGACAGATGAGGGTGTATTAAAACCGACGGGATGCGAAACAATGAGTATACTGTCGTTTTTGTTCAATAACCGGGAAATCGTCCCATCCTGTCAATTCAAAAGTCTGCATAAAATCATAAAACCGGTATCTTTAACTAATAAAGAAGCGAGATAAAGAGTTACCCTCGGGGAATGATTGAGATGAAACCAGACAAAATCCCTAAAATGACAAAAGAAGAGTATGATGCACTCATTAAAAGACAATTCATCTCACGGATTGCATTCCGTGGGAATAAAAACCCGTATATAGCCCCATTCATGTACGTCTTTGATGACCGGTATCTCTACTTCCTTTCTTCCCGGTATGGCAGGAAGATGGATTATTTCAGAGATGATCCTCATGTTTCGGTCGAGATCGAGGAGTATACTCCTGATCTCTCTTCCTTTACCTTCGTGAGCCTCCAGGGATCGCTCGAGGAGGTATCTGATCCCCTCATCTCAAAGAAGATCAGGGAACAATTTATTGCAATGATAGAGAAGAACAACCTCTCAAACCGGGTGCTCACTGCATTCGGTCATACCGCTACGGATGAACCGGAAGTTATCCTCCATGAGCAGCGTGCATCGGTCTGGAGACTGGTGGGAGTAAAAGACATCGCTGCCCTGAAAAACGGGTGAACCGATTTGGGAACGGAACAAAGGAGGAATAACTCCTGAAATAACATACACATAAAACCCGGACAGAGGACGAGGAGAAGATTTCTGGAAAAGACAGGTTACCCACCGGGATACCCACACTATCTATTCCCGGTTATCGAAAAGAGAGGATCCCATCATTCCCGATCAGGGGAAAAATGAATCAGATAAAGAGCATTGGATTTATCGCATCTCATCCGGTTTGCTGCTATAATCCATGAAAGAGGATATCCTGATCTCTTATACCGGGATCAGCAGTTCAGTCAGGAGTTCTTCTTCCACTACCTCATCAGGATCATTGAGATAATGATCTCTGCAGGGAGCTTTCGGCTCTAACCCCTGTTTTGCAGTCCATTCGTACAGATACCCCCAGGACTCATGGACATCCTGGTATGGTCCCTTGTGAATGACCGATGCAAATTTTCCTCCCGGCATCGTCCGGACCTCTATCCCGGGTATCTGGTCAGGCAGTCTGCCGGTAACCGGGACCGCACATTCAAGATCGGCATTGATCTCTTTATATTCACCGTCATGGTACACGGTGATAAAGGGACCGGTTACCGTAACGGGATCACCGTTTGTCTGGTACGATCCGAGAAATGAACATAACCTGCCCATCAGTTCAGGAATCTTCTCTTCATATACTCCTTTTTCCCTGATGGATAATACGCGAAACGGTTCAATATCTTTTACCTGTGGTTCTGACAACATCATAGAGAACAACTCCCTCTCCTGTCGCTGCAGGAGATGATCAATCGCCTGTAACCGTTTGATCTCTGACGAAACCTGCCGGCGCCGGATACCGAGGAGATACCTGACCTGTTCCTGGTCGTCTCTCTTCCGGGCACGGATAATATCATGAATAACAGTCTGAGAAAACCCGAGATCAACAAGGGTCCGGATCATAACCCCGTCCTGTATCTGTGATAACTGGTAATACCGGTATCCGGTGAATCGATCTTTTACAGCCGGAGTCAATAGTCCGGTCTCATCATAGAGACGGAGTGCCTTACAGGTCAGGCGGGTTATCATCGAGTATCTTCCGATGGGTATCTTGTCAGGGATCATAGTGCTACCCTAGCATATTCATTGCATGAACCAAAAAGTGAGCGGAGTTTCCCCGGGGGGAAGGTTTGGAAAAGTATCACTATCCGCGTTTGTAAAGATCCAGTTTACCGGACGGATTACCAAAATCCTGATAAAGGGGTAAATTGGATATGAATACGAGTGTAACGAGATGAATCCTCTTTTTCTGGCATAATGAAAAGATGTGGTACAGGAGAAAAAGGGGTATCAGGAAGAAGGTCTGCAGGTGGTACAGGTCAGGGGAACGATGAATTCATTGTATAGATCGGTCGTCTCGATGGTAACTTTATACTCTCCGAGGGGTATTCTGGTCAGGATCAGCGGGGTGTTTCCCTGGTACTTGTTATCCAGGTAGACCTCGTACCCGGTGGGATACTGTTCAAAGTTTAACTCTCCCACCGCCTCTCCTTCCTGTCCTTCTTCCTGTTCCTCTCTTCCCAGCCTTTCGATCCGTGAACTTTGGATCCCGGAAGATGAATAGGGTACGATGATTCCATCGATACCCTCCTGATGATTATCCGACTGATCAGGGAGTATCGTCACCAGGTCAGGACTGATAACATCCGGTGTTACCTGAGATGAGTGTCTCTGCCCGAGGAAGACAAGTCTTCCCTGGTCATCCGAATCTGCACAAAACCGGTCATTCTCGAGCACGAGGAGATATGTTCCCGGTGTCGCGATGTCATTGAGATGATCTTCAACGACGTGGCAGGTTTCACAGATGGTCGTATCGAAGAAATCCCCACTCTTTTTCAGTTCACCGGAATACCATGGTTTTCCATTATGATACAGGGTGTAGGGAACGGTATCGGCAGTCTCATCCAGGGAAACGATGGTCTGGATCTTGTGTACGTACTGATAGTTCTCTGCTGAGAGACTGGCTTCCCGGGCATACCCGCCGCAGCAATCTGTACAGGTATTTTTCGTCTCTGCAACCTGTTCAATCGGGATTTGAGGTTCAGTGTAGGGAATAATGACACGAACCACTTCATCTGGTATCGGGGTTACCGTCGGTTCAGGGGCAATTTCCTCTTCGGGTTCTGGAGTTACCGTAGGTTCAGGGGTGATTTCCTCTTCGGGTTCTGGAGTTACCGTAGGTTCAGGGGTGATT
>JAFGOM010000028.1 GCA_016926505.1 Methanospirillaceae archaeon | reverse complement strand
GTTTTTTTGCACGGGCCATGTTCTGGTATATGTGTCATTCCTCAGCCACAATATATGTTTTGAATTGATGGTGTTCTTTCAAAAGGTCATGGTATGATGAATCGCTCGAGATGAATATGGTAAAAGGATGGGATGAGAAGAAAGATCCTGGTTGAAGGCTCACCCAGGAATTACCAAATCAAATGTGATGTAACTCTGTCGGCTGTCAAAAGGACAAGCAACCCGCTTCTTACTACTATAACTGAAACGGATTTAGAGGTCATACGAGAAGGGGTCGGGAAAAAAACCTCCAATGTATGGAGGGATTCATGATACGACCGGAATTACTTCTACTTACGACCGTGAACGTATTGTAAACGTAATTGCGGTCGTATTTGGATGGAAGAGTATGTTTTTAAAATACACGTAATAATCATGGTCTTTAGGAAGATAATCAAAAATATTGGTGGGAAATAATTTGAATTGAGTAAAATCAAGAGGATCCTTTTTATATGGTATATTCCGTTGTGTTTCTTGATTTTCTGAAGCATTAAACCAGTTTAGAGTATGATTCAATTGGGTATTGGACTCCATATTCTCATATATCATTTATATATAATGGTATAAATATTAATTTTTAGAAAAATAAGTAATTTGCACTTTTATTAATTGTATGCTACCATTCTCGGACAATCTCCTAGAAATAAGTAATAATGGAAGATTCATCGGCGGGATTACTTCTGATAATATTTTACACCGTCCCCCATCTGCCAGAAATCCCTGCCTTGTCGGGGCATTGATCCGCCTGCACCTGGTGAACCGGAGTAATCTTGGGATTTCACGAGTCTTTGAAGCTTTTCTTATGGAGGGAAAGAGCCTCCTTGTATTGATGATGTTGGAGATAGTGTCCGGGTAATTTTCAGGAAACAGGAGATGAGTGCTCATATGAGAGCATTTATTTCAGAACAGGCTGGAAAGGGAGGTACTATTCGGTCGATGAACTTCTTATCATTCATTATCTTCTGCATCACCCGGAGATTGTCACTTATCAGGCATCTGTACTCTGTCAGAGAAGTGAGGCAGAGATCAGAGATATTCTTTCCACTCTTGAATCAGAGAGTCTGATCGAATGGGGAGGGGCGGGACGAGGAACCTACTGGAGCATTCCTCCAGGTATTCATCAGTTATTGTCAGATTCGAAAGATAATAATTAAAAAACGGCGTATTGATCGTGAGGCAGCAAAAACACGAATATTGAGTATCCTGATGGAACGGGCACGAAGAGGTGAAAAAGGATTGACGAATAGTGATATCAGGAAAATTATCCACTATGATCGGAATCAGGTGTATCAGCTGATGAAAGAATTACAATGTGAAGGTGTACAGGTGAAATGGTCAGGCAGAGGGCAGTCTGCGATGTATGAGTATACCGGTAATTGCTAAATGTTTGCGCATGTCAGCAATGAAACAGCAATGATGGATGGTGATCGCCGGACCTTTGCGAGTTCTTATGCTGACTCAGCGCAAAAAAAGCACAAGAACCATTCTCACGCTGGAACTCATGCTGACTCAGCGTGAGATTCTATCCAATGCGCAACTCAATGCTCAATAAGCATTGGATCAGCATTCACCACCTTCTCATGAGAAATCTCCACTCCTTTGTACCCAATTGAGGTCCATGTATGCAACCGCTTGACAAAACTCAACGAAACACTCTTGAAAAGACCGTGAAAGATGCCCGTGACCAGGCAGAAGCCGCTGCCCGAGCTGCCCTTGAGCAACTCGGGGTAGGCGATCCTTCTGCTCCCCCTCATCTCTCGGAATCAGAGCGGGATCTTCAGAGAAGACTCCGGATTCACGGACGGCAACTTGGGGATGTCAAATCGGATAAAGGGGTTCAGGAGATTGACCGACTGCTCGAAGAGGTTGCATACGAGCACTGGCACCGGATGCTTTTTGCCCGGTTCCTGGCAGAAAATAATCTCCTCATGTATCCGGATCCGACCGGTCCGGTTCCCGTGACCCTTGAGGAGTGTGAGGATCTGGCAGCAGATGAAGGAGCAAAGAATGGGTGGGAACTGGCCTCACGATACGCATCGAAGATGCTTCCCCAGATATTTCGTCCCGACTCTCCGGTCTTTGAGTTGATTCTTCCTCCGGAGTATCAGCATGAACTTGAAAGACTGGTTGGTGGATTAGCTCCAGACGTTTTCACCGTCTCTGATTCACTCGAATGGGTCTATCAATATTGGCAGGCTAAGCGAAAGGATGAGGTAAATAAATCAGGCGTGAAGATCGGGGCTCGGGAACTCCCCTCCCAGACCCAGTTCTTCACTGAACCATACATGGTCAGTATTCTTCTTGACAACTCACTTGGTGCCTGGTGGGCTGCCCGGAGATCGTCAGAAGAAGATCTGACCAGTGCATCAACCAAAGACGATCTTCGGGCGAAGGCTTCCCTTCCGGGATTGCCAATCCCCTATCTCCGATTTATTCAGGATGAAAATGGTCGTTGGACTCCGGCTGCCGGAACATTCGATGCCTGGCCAGAGCATCTCTCTGAATTGAAGACGCTTGATCCGTGTTGTGGTTCAGGACATTTTCTCGTCGCTGCTCTTCAGATGCTTGTTCCCATCCGGATGGAGATGGAGAGGTTATCTGCGAAAGAGGCGGTTGATGCGGTAATTAGTGAGAACCTTTATGGTCTTGAGATTGATCAGCGGTGTGTGGAATTAGCAGCTTTTGCTTTAGCGATGACGGCCTGGACCTATCCTGATGCAGGAGGATATCGTGAACTTCCAGAATTGGCAATCGCCTGTTCAGGTCTTGCAATATCAGCAAAGAAGGAGGATTGGATATCTCTTGCAGGAGGAGATCAGGATCTTGAATATGTCTTGGATTGCCTGTATGAGCAGTTTTCACAGGCTTATCACAAATTAGATCACAAAAACCTGGAAACTCTCATTTACACGTATATTGGCGACTGGATAACCAGGCAGAAGCATGACATCGCTCATGGGGTTGATGGTGCACAGGAAAAGCTCGATGCTGCAGAAATTTTCAAGAAACGCCTGGAACTGATCCTTGAAGGTGAGAGCCCCTATGATATCTTTGTCCGATGGAAATCCCTGGCAGAGCAGCCAGTCGGATGGGATCCGGATCTGAATGATGGGGTCAGGATGAGTATCCGGCCATTTCTTACGGTTCCCCCAGTTGGCAAGAAGGGGGCAGGGGTCTCCGGGATAAGCCAAATATCAAGTGGGAGAAGGACCGGGGGCAGGATGCGCCAAGTAGCCCCTGGTATCACCTCGGTCCGAAGTATGGGGGGGAAAAAGGAGATCGGATAAACGATCACCACCTTACCTTAGAGGAGAGGAGAAAGGCAAGAGAGGGGGGAAACATATGAATGTTACTGCAGAAATCATTGATCAACGATTAACCGGGATAATGGACCAGATCAGAGAACAAGATCGGGAAGAATTAGGTATCAATGATGATACCAGGCTCAAATCACTCAGTTTTGTCTTCCTCACGGTCAAAACCCTCCTTGATCTCTCTGATGAAGAAGCATTTGACTGTCTGACTGAAGGATCCGGGGACTTTGGTGTTGATGCAGTTCATGTGTCTGAAGAATGTGATCAAGAGATAAACATCACGCTTTTTCAAGGAAAATATAAGCAAAATCTTCAAGCCGAGTCGAACTTCCCAGAGCAGGACATTTCCAAGTTAATCCGGGCCATCCATGTACTGTTTGATCCTTCACCCTCACTACATTATCTCAACCCCAGGCTTGCAACAAAAGTAGAAGAGATTCGATCCCTCATTCGAGATGGATATATCACACAGGCCAGAGTAATAGCTTGCAATAATGGTAAACCGTGGAATGAAGCTGCTGAGGAAGAAATTCGGCGCTCTCATCTCGGAGGACAGGCAACATTTGAGCATATAAATCATGACAGTCTCATCGCCCTTATGCGGGCTGAAAAACCGGTACATGATACCATACAGTTTTCCGGAGAGGCCTTAACAGAAGATCTGAATTTTATTAGAGTTTTTATTGGACGGGTATCGGTTCGTGAGATTCATAATCTCATTCATAGACATGGTGACAGACTTCTGGAGCGAAATATTCGGCGATATTTAGGTATGCAAGGAAACAGAGTGAATGAAGCAATCCGGGATACTCTTCTATCAGATGAAAAGAATAATTTTTACTTTTTTAATAATGGAATCACCCTCATCTGCGAGAAATTTGTATATAATTCTCTCCAACGAAAAGACTACCCGGTTACAATAGACAATCTACAGATCATCAATGGCGGGCAGACCTGCATTACCATTTATAAGACACTCATGCAGATGAGCCCAGATACATTTCCAGATGATGCCTACGTCCTTGTCCGACTCTACCAACTCCCCTGTGAGGATGATGATCTCGTCAGACAAATAACATATGCAACAAATAGCCAGAATCCCGTTGATCTCCGTTACCTCCGGGCAAATGATACTATCCAGAAACGTCTGGAGACAGATATTGAGGGATTAGGATATCGATACCGGCGGAAACGGGTTGACTATTCTTCAAAAAATCTAGACATTACTTCTGCTGCCTGTGCAGAAGCTATCCTTGCAGTCTGGAGAAAACGACCTAATCAGGTGAAATTCTTAATTCGTGAACATTTCGGAAAACTCTATGAGATAGTTTTTACCGATGATCTTAACGGTGCCCAGGCAATAATTGCTTCATTGCTATACCGGATACCAGAAGCCAGAAGACGCAGAATCTCTCCTGAAGATCCCCCTTATGTTCGGTACGGATCAGCCTTTATCGCGATGATGATGGGAACGTACCTCCTTACAGATCTTGATTGTAATTTTCAGGATCTTACACATAAGAACTTTGAGTGGGCAGTTTTATTCATAGAACAAAAAGGACAGGAATACCTCAAGCAAGCAATTCATTCTATCGGCATTGCACTGGAACAGTTATACGGAAGTCAGGAGGTTTCACTTCAACAACTTTCAGCAACTTTCCGCAGAGGGGACCTTATCGAGAAACTGACTCTGATATAGCCGAAGAGAGAATGGAGGTAGAATTATGCTTAAATCTGAATTACTTGGGTTAATTGCAAACGGGGAGAACTCGGGAGTAGAGTTTAAACGCGATGATATCAGGCCGGAGCAACTTGCAAAAGAAGTTGTAGCCTTGGCTAATCATCAGGGAGGAATGATCCTGCTTGGTGTTGAAGATGACGGAATCATCAGTGGTATCAACCGGGATGATCTTGAACCCTGGGTCATTGACACCGTTTTTGCCCGGTATGTCCATCCCATGATCCTTCCCTTTTATGAGACTGTCCTCATGGATGATGGAAAACGGGTGGCAATCATCTCATTTCCACAGGGAACTTCCAAACCCTATGTGCTCAGACACCACGATCGGGAAGAGATCTACATCAGGGCCGGCTCCACCTCCCGGCTGGCTACCCGGGAACAACAGGCGAGACTCTTCGCTGCCGGAGGAATCCTGCATACCGAACTCCTCCCGGTAGCCGGGACAAGTCTAAAAAGTATGGACATTGTCCGGATTCGCGAATATCTTGGAGCGATAATCAGGGATCCTGATATCCCGGAGAGTGAAGAGGCCTGGATAAGGCGTCTTACAGGATTAGGATTTCTTACCTCAGTGCCAGATAACCGAACGGTCTGCACGATAGCAGGACTCGTCCTCTTTGGAATCGCTCCCCGGAAATCCTTACCGCAGGCTGGCCTTCGGGTGATTGCCTATGATACTGAAGATAAAACCTACCAGACCCTCCTTGACACCATTCTGGACGGCCCACTCACGGGCAGGTATCTTACTGATAACGATGGAACCAGAACCCTTGTAGATGCCGGACTTATCGAACGATTTCATGATACCATCTCTCCATTTATCACCCTTGAATCCTCTACCCTGAACGAAAGTTTTCAGAGGACCAAAAACTGGCTCTATCCAAGGGATGCTATCCGGGAGACCGTCATAAATGCATTCTGTCACCGTGACTGGACCAGATCGGTCGACATTGAAGTGAGCAGATATTCTGATCGCATAGAAATTATTAGTCCCGGTTCCCTCCCGAACTCAATGACCGTTGAAAAGATGATAGCCGGACAGCGATCTCCAAGGAATCCTCTCATCGTAGAGGTGCTCAGAGATTTCGGGTATGTTGAAAGCAGAGGGATGGGTGTTCGAACGAAAATAATTCCCCTGATGCGGTCCGAGAACATGACCGACCCGATCTTTGATGCAACTGAAGATTATCTTAGAATGATCCTGCTTCGAAGGAAATGAGTATGACATATGTCCAGGATCTTCTGAAAAGGCCCGAAAAAGATCTGCAACTATAACTCTGACATCAAAGTCTCTCCGGTATGCATCCTCTGGCCAGATAAAGAACATCAATGGGAAGCAGTCATCCCCACCCTCCAGGAAACCATCCCTGAACTATACATTCTTGGATACTATAACCCTGATATCCGATCCGGTCCGGCAATATGGCTTCGATGCGTCCTGGCCAGGAGTATCGATGAAGCTTTGCCTCCCAAAGGAATCATACCAATACTCTACCTCCCCGGTGTCGGGATATCAGACCTTCGGGCAGTAGAAGAATGCCCCTCTTATCTCAAACCCCTCGCTGAACACTAATATCGGGGGTCTGTCTGGTCCCAGACAAACGGTAAAAATTGGACCATTCTTGCCTATCTCAAATCTGTTCAGGGAGGACTCGGGCTTGATGTCAGCCAGGATACTGAAACAAACATTCGGGACTCCGCATATCACACAATTTTGTAAAGTGGTTTTTACCCTCTACCTATTAAAGGGAGGATTGGCGAGGATGTAATCGGCTTTCAGGTTGGAATGAAGATCCCGCCTGAAACTATCCGCATGCTCAGCCCCGAGATCATGATCAATCCCCCGGATGGCAAGATTCATCTTAGCCAGTTTCCAGGTCGTCGGGTTTGATTCCTGACCATAGATAGAGATATCCCCAATACGGCCACCATGAGCCTCGGCAAACTTCTCACTCTGAACAAACATCCCGCCAGACCCACAACAGGGATCATACACCCTGCCCTTAAACGGGGATATCATCGCAACCAGCGTCTGGACCACACACCGGGGCGTATAGAACTGACCGCCGTTCTTGCCTTCCGCACTCGCAAACTCGGAGAGAAAATACTCATACACCCGTCCGATGATATCCTTTGATCGGTTGTCAGAGTCGCTCAGGTTGAGTGTCCCGATGAGATCGATGAGTTCTCCCAGTTTCTCCTTATCAAGACCGGGACGTGCATACTCCTTGGGAAGGATG
>JAFGOM010000027.1 GCA_016926505.1 Methanospirillaceae archaeon | reverse complement strand
GTTTTTTTGCACGGGCCATGTTCTGGTATATGTGTCATTCCTCAGCCACAATATATGTTTTGAATTGATGGTGTTCTTTCAAAAGGTTGGTATGATGATTTGCTCGAGATGAACACGGTCAAAAGGGTGGGATGAAAATGAAGATCAAAAAAGGAAGACTGAAATCAATGCCTTATCGTTGTTAAATGAACAACCATTGGTATCTGCTCTCTTTTTATAAGGAGAGACGAAATCGGTACTTATTTTTAATTCAGGTTACACGAGCTCTCTGCCCGGTCATTATTTTTTCCAGAAGCGTCTGGTTTGATGGATCCGGGATTCCTTTTCCTTCCTTTTCTGCAGTCTCTACCCAGAGAGCAATTGCATTTTTTATTTCAGCAAGTGCCTCTTCTTCTGTTTCTCCAAAAGCACTACATCCGGGCAGATCAGGCGCTAATGCAATGTATCCTTCATCTTCATGACTAAAAAAGATCTCAATCGGGTATTTATTCTTCATAGTAATCCAATAGATGATATTGCTCGACTATTTTACAAAATTGCCTGATCTGATATGGCTTTGCTTTCCCCTCACAATTTTGAATGGTCATGATTTCAGGAATACCTTCCCCGGGTCAAATACTCGATGACTTCCCTTCTCCCCTTTATAGATAAAGCCAAAGGAGATAATGAGATTACAAAACTCTTCAAATCGGACGTTTTTAAGGATTTTTTCTCACATAATGAAATAGATCCTTTCTATCCACTCACTATTATTGTTTTATAGATTAAAAAATAATCACCTCAAAAATAATCCATTTCTTATTGACCATAAACCCGTTCTTTTCATGAATCTTTGAAAAATCAGAAGATTAATCGTGACAAACGATATGGTTTCAAATAGGGGTGCTTTCCAATATGATAGTATGGCAGTCTGGATAGCATCAGGGAACCGGCAGAACTGGGAGGTTGCGAAAAAACTAAACATCTGGGGTGTTCCCAAGCGAAGTAAAGGACTTCATTCCCGTGTGAAACCGAACGATATTATCCTCATGTATGTCAGGTCCGAAACACGGGGAGATACTGTCCTCCCCTCTGCTATCATGGGAGAATTTACCGTAACCGAACTCTTTATGGATACCAAACCTCTCTTCACCGCCCCGCCTCAGATGGGGGATGAGGTCTTCCCGTACCGGTTCAGGCTAAAACCGGGAAAGATATTCAAAGAGCCGGTAGAGATAAAACCGTTAATTCCAACGCTTGGTTTTGTAACCAATAAGATTATGTGGTCCGGGCATTTCAGGCAGGCAATGCGGGAGATCCCAAAAGATGATTACCAAAAGATACTATCTGCCGGCACAGTCTGATTCTGCATCTAATCGTAATTATCCAGAGATTCCCTGGAGGGCTATTGTTGGGTTGAGAAATGTGGCTTATCCATTCATATTTCCGGACTGGCCCTGAACTCTTGTTTCTCGTGGCATCAGAACGAATAGCCTCATGAGAGGTAGTTATTCACGAAATGTCCGAAAAATATGTTCAGGAGAAAGATGAAGTTTGATAAAACCTCATAAAAACAGGTATAGGGGTACAGCACCCCGAATCAGTGCCCGTATACCTTTGCAAAGATAAGCCCGATCAACGGATAACCAATGATCCCGGCGAGGATGTTAGAGGTGTAGAATCCTGTCGGATAGACCATCGACGAGAAGATAACAATCATATTCGGGATAACCACGAGGATAAAGAGAATTCCTCCATAAAGAAGACCCTTCTTTGTCCAGTCTCCCGGAATGGCTGACTGAACCAGATCAAACACGAATGCAGCCATGAGAGCGAAGATGAACGGGTACAAAAAGAAAAGACCCATCACCGGGTCATCCATTGCCCGCATGCCACCAATCGACAGGAAATCATACGGGGTAATTAGTTGTGCAATTGCATCTGCAAGAAAAGTAACCACAAGGAGGACAAGCCCCCCTGCTACCGTTCCAATCCCAATGAACTTCGCATTCATATACTCTTCTTTCTGTTTTACCCTATTAAAACTCACTGCTTTTGACAAAACTTCCCTTCGCGAACTGGTGTTGGGAATCTTCTCAAAAACGGGTTTTTGAAGAGAAGCAGGATTTACAGGCCTGCCATCTCAAGGAGAAAAAAGAGGATTACAATCCCGATACAATACAGGGGAATAAGGATAGCCGGTTTTACCCTGATTAATTCGTATAACGTCGGTTCTTTGAAGGGTCGGCAGGAAAGGAGCGGTTTGAGCCTTGGATAGAATGTAGCAAAGAGACCGGCACCGATGACAATCCCGACAGCCCCGCCAAAGAGGGCATCGAGCCATCCACTCCCGATTGCTCCTGCAACGGTCCCGGGACAGTACCCGAGCAGAGCGAACCCGATGCCAAAGATAAGGCCCCCGATGACGGTTGTACCAACTGACCCTTCTGTGACATGGTATGTGATACGACCTGCACGGTTAAGGAGATAGAGTCCGATCATGCCGACAAGGACCGCAGAGAACATGACTTTAACCACGGTAAAATCAGAGAGCAGGAGTTGTCCGAGTATCACATCGTACTCGGTCACCGAGGCTTTCTGGAGCAGGAATCCAAATACGATTCCCATGAGGAGTCCAAGGATAAGTTGAACCCGTTTGTTTCTCCGAATATCAGTTACATTCATGGTTCTTCTCCTAGAAGGCATACAAGATGAAAGCCATGGCAATTCCTCCGGCAAAAAAACATGCCGATGCTACGAGACTTGCAGTGCCAAGCTGCATATTCCCGGTAATACCGTGCCCGCTCGTGCACCCCCGTGCCCATCTGGCTCCAATCCCCATGAGAATTCCGCCAATAAGGGCAAAGAGGATCCGGACTGCAGGATCATCACCAAACCGGGCCTGAAATAAGTCAGGGACTACCCCTACAGAGAACGTTCCCGACAGAATAGACGAGAGAAACGCCCCGATAATGATCCCGATAACTAAAATCCACTGCCAGTCAATAACCGGGGGGAACTCCTTGTAGTACTTTTTATCCCGTGACTTTCCCCGGGTTACAACAGACTCAATCATTCCGGCAGTCTTTGCATAACTCGTGGAACATCCTAATCCCTTGTCTGAGAGAAGAAATGTAAACCAGGACAGGATTCCGATTCCCGCACCCGCAAGATAGGGTGACCACTGCTGCATGGTTAACCATTCAATAATCATCATATTCCTCTGTAATTCCGATAATCTCTAGATGTTTCTACTGATTTGTCACTCCTGTTACAACGGGAAGACCCGCTGCACGATACCCGGAAAATCCTCCGGCTACGTGCATAGCATTCGAAAAACCCTGCATGAGAAGGAGACTGGCAATAATTGAGGATCTGATCCCGGTCCCGCAGTAGACGATGATGGTATCAGAAACAGAGAATTCATCATACCGGTTCCTGATATCAGGGAACCTGATGTTCTCTGCTCCCGGAACGTGACCGGCAAGAAATTCCCCGGCATCCCTGATATCGATGATTCGAATCCTTCCCCCCAAAACCGGGTGTTGTTCTGCAATCCTGTGCGGGGCAATAATGGGGAGATGTACTGTCTCTCTTCCTGACAGGGCCCATTTTTGGATACCCCCAGCGAGAAAACCTGCGATGGTATCAAGACCCACCCGGTACAGCCAGGTTGCAATACCTGGTGCCTGGTCAGCATCTTTGAGGACCAGCACGATCTCTTTGTCAGAGGGGACTACCCATCCTGCAAATGTGGAAAAGTTCCCCTCGCTGTCGATGTGATAACTTCCCGGGATATGCATTCCGCCAAAGGCATCGTACCGCCTGCAGTCAAGAAGAACGGCACCCTGATCTTTTCGGCCGGAAACGAGATCCGGTGAGAGGGGGGAGACAGGCGAAAGTTCTGCAAGAAGTGCTGGTCCCTGCCGGTTGATAAGAGAACACCGTGCAAAATGATCCGGAGCCGGTGGCATATCGGTTGTAAGATACCTGACAAATTCGTTTTTTTCTGGTATCAGGAGTGCCTGGTTATGACGTCTCTCGTACCCGATGGTCGTTACGTTCTTCTGTGATAATGCACGCCCGCAGAGGGATCCGGCCCCGTGTGCAGGGTAGACCTCACAGTAATCAGGCAGAGTGAGGAGTTTTGTATGCAGGCTTACAAACAGTGATGATGCCAGTTCTTCTGCCCGTCCGGGAAAGAGATCAGGTCGCCCGACATCCCCGACAAGAAGCGTGTCGCCGGTAAAGACCGCTACCGGCTTCTCTCCTCTCGTTTTGTCAATGAGTGCATAACAGACATGTTCCGGAGTATGTCCCGGTGTCTCGTATACCTGAAACGAGAGGTTCCCGAGATCCACCTTCTCCCCTTCACTGACGGGAATATGGTCAAAGGCACATGCCGCTGTTTTTGGCGCATAAATCGGAGCACTCGTTTTTCTCTGCAGATCCCGGTGCCCTGAGACAAAGTCTGCATGGAGATGGGTCTCGAGAATCGCTGTTATCTGCAGTCCCAGTTCCTCTGCAGCAATGATGTATCGCTCACAGTCCCGTGTCGGATCCACGATTGCGCAGTGGGATGCATCACCGATAAGGTACGAGTAATGGGCAATGCCGGGTATGAAGAACTGTTTTATTATCATGATATCATTCTCGTGAATGGAGATGGAATCCACAACTATTTAGGGGTAATGTATGAATCCGTTCTTTTCTGCCGGTCCTGGTATCCAATCCGATCCCGCTCCGGTTGGGTAAGAGAGAATAAATCCATAACCTCCCGGTTCAGTTCACCGGTAACCCGGGTAAGGTTTCGTGATATCCTCTCCCGGTCATGATAGGTGCGGGCACGTGACAGATTCTGCAACAGGTACTCTTTTTTTGATGATAACGATGCGATCCTGTTGTAGATGATCTGCTGTGATTCATCTGCATAATCAAGTACCGTTATAGGGATGGTTCTGCAGAACCGGGTAAACGAGGAGATATCTTCCTCGTGCATTCCCGACCTCCTATACTCGGCCATAAACAGCCATCCGATAAGTGAAGAATCTAAAATCCCTGCAAGATACGGTTCATCGACCGGTATCTGAAAGATATGACCGGGTGCATCATGATCTCTTCCTGATGGCGGGGATGACCGGGTATGATGGTATCGCTTCATTATCAGGCAGTCTTTCTGATGCGTAAGAACAATCCCAGAACCCGGGTAGTTACGGGGTCTGGTTCCGGCATACCACTCACCAAGCAGGTATCTCTCAAGGGTAATTCCGCCTTCCCGGATCTTTGTTATCAGCCGTGTAATATTCGGATCCTGTAAATCCCATCCTTCGTTTGGATTGAGTTCATCAAGGGGGAGGATAAAGCAGGAACGGGTAAATGAATCGGTATCGTTATCCTGCTTTCTCTGCACAACCGTGATAGTGGTATGTTCTCTGTTCCTGACCAGGTGAAGGGCACTTACCGGTGGACCACAGAGACGGGTCTCTTCCCGGTCAAAAACGATGCTGCAAAGCCCGGCAGAGCAGAGCCACCTGCGAAAACTGCTGTCTGTTCTCTTCCTCATCCAGTCTGTTCCGGTAATACAGAGAGCATGACCCCCGGGTTTTAAGAGGGATACTGATCGTTCAATCCAGAGGAGTTCTGTGTCACCTCCTGTCTGGTACGATTGGTATTGTATCCCAAAGTACTGATCAAGATCAGGGGAAGAGACCGGGATGGTTGGAAACCCTCCGGCAATGACGGCATCAAATCCCACAATATCACGGTTTTTTGGCGGATCAATCGGATGCAGCAGGCTTAATAAGCGATGGGAAGAGTAGGGAGAGAGCATTTGTGACCGGATATCTTCTTTAAAAAGGATCGACCCTGCCTGAACCGGGAAACGATTGCAATATTTTATATCCCCTGGAACGGGCATCGTTGCTGCGGTATGAACCCTCCGGTAAAGAAGAAACATCCCAAGCATTACCTGAGCTGCCTGTGCAAAGGCAGGATCCGGATCTGACAGGAACAGGTTTTGGAGCAGGAACCGGTACTCTCTCTCGATACTCTTTTTTTTATTCTGCACGGAAACGCCTGATTCTAAATCCTTCTCTTTCCCTGCCTCTTTTTGCAGGATCAGCGAACAGAGAGCGAGTGCCACCTGTCCGGTACCACAGACGGGATCAAACAGAGAGGCATCATCTCCCCGGTTCAGGATGGTTTTTATGATGGTATCGATATCCGGTAAAGAGAGAAGGATATCTCCTGCACAAAAAAGCGATTCCGGAGTCCTGTTCCCCCACCTGCGAACAATTTCAGAGGCAGACCCCCCGGCATTTGTGATCTGGCACGCAAGGGACCATTTCAGGGCGAGAGCCAGATCAACGGGTTGCATCCATGCAATCGATAACCCTCGCTCATCCTGCATCAGTTCTTGGTGTAAGGATGTGACCAGGTGACGGAAAACTGACGATTGCATGTCAGCTGGTTTCGGGTCATAGGGTCCGGGTTGTGCAGGAGTCAGAGCAGAAGAGACGATTGCATCAAGGAGTGTCTTTTCTTCCCTTTCACCAGAAAAATTACTCTCTACCCGGGTATACAATTCGATAATAGCAGTTATGAGAGACTCACCAATGACCTGCTGGATACTGAGATCCAGTGCCCCGGATCTGATAAAGGGATCTGATGATACGATTAAACGTGATGCAGAACGACGGAATTGCTGCAGGAATTCTGCAAGGGTACACACAGCAGGAACCGGTTCGGTTCTTTTTGCACATTCCCTCATAGGGCCGATACGGGATGCAATGAGAGAATAGTGCCTGCAATAATCAGAAAAGGAAACAAAGAGTTCTTTATCTGTACCGGTATTGCCGGATTGGGATAATGGATGAACCGGGTGATACCATAACCGCTGAAATGAAGTGATACAAAAGAATGGTGCTCCGATGTTTCGTGCTGCACGGTGGCAGGATTCGGTGAATGTTACCAGATCGCAGATCCGGTCTTCACAGACAAAGACCGGGGCCATGACACCGGGATCCCCCCGGTGGTACGTGAGGAATATGACCGGAATGAGGGAGTAGTGGGAAGAGACCGGCATGAAACAGGTATCGTTCTCTAAATCCTCTTTCTTCCAGCTGAACAATGATAAAAAAGGGATGACAAACCCGGTTGCACAATCAAAAGACCCGGGTCCTGAACCGGTGTGCATCCATCTGGAATAGGTGGCAGATAATTCCAGCAGGAACCTCTCTTTTTCTAAGGGTATACTCATGGATACAAGATCCTTACCGTTTGTACTCAAATCCCCTGGCAAGTGCGAGAACTAAAATGATAACTGGCAAAATCTCCATACGTCCAATCCACATAAGGAGGATAAAGATCCACTTCAGTCCTTCCGGGGATTCAGATGTAATATATCCAACACTTAACCCGACTCCACTCGCTGCAGATACCATCTCAAAGACGATCTTATAGAGACCTGTGTCAGGATAATACAAGGACAAGGCAAGAAATGCAGCGGTAAAGATCATAATGAGGTACAGGATAATTCGGAGCAGATTATAGGTGAGTTCAAGTTGGGAGATGTTTTTTGAAATGATCTTCCCTTCATGTTTGAACCCGCTCAGCATCCCCGGTTTAATGAAAAACCGTTTAAACCACCATACCATTCCTTCTGCAGCAAGAACAAATCGGTTCACCTTGATGCCCCCGGCGGTACTTCCAACTGACCCACTCATCATCATAAGAATCGTAATGAGGACAACCGATCCTGCAATCCAGGATCCGATATCAGAGTTCTGGTATCCGGTATTCGTAACTCCCGCCACTGTGCAGAATATCCCCTGCCTGAGTGATTCAGATAAAGAGAGATGATTGAAGAGATACAAATCACACGTGGTGATAACAGAACCGATAACGATAAGAAAAAGAAGCGTTTTTACAATGGTATTGCGGAATAACTTTGCCGGTTCCCCCCGTAAAACAAAGAAATACAGCTTAAACGGGAGACATCCGACTATCATGACCGGGATGAGCAGGATCTCAAGCATGAGACTATCGTAATAAGATACCCCTGCATCATGAACAGAGAAGCCTCCGGTAGCAATACCTGACATTACAAGGTTTACAGCGTCAAATACGGGAACCCCGGTGAGGAGAATAAGCCCGATAAAGAGGATGGTCAGGGTGGTGTAGAGTTTCCAGAGGCTCTTTGCCGTGCTGATAACGTTGGGCATAATTGCCTCATCACGTCCTTCTATTCGGAACAGTCTGTTCTGGCTGATACTGGATCGTTGCTGCATGGTTATGCCAAGTGCCATGATTCCGATACCCCCGATCCACTGCATGTAGGATCGGAAGAAGAGGATCGCATGGGGGGTATTGTCTGGTGAAGGAAGGAGAGAGAGGCCCGTTCCTGTCCATCCTGACATGGCTTCAAAGACTGAA
Organism: Methanospirillaceae archaeon; assembly: GCA_016926505.1. Taxonomy (GTDB): domain Archaea; phylum Halobacteriota; class Methanomicrobia; order Methanomicrobiales; family Methanospirillaceae; genus JAFGOM01. The sequence goes on along the minus strand of JAFGOM010000027.1, from coordinate 11,139 downwards.
TCAGAGATGGGCATCCCAAGCCCGAGATGGAACGGAACAGATGCGATAAGGGCCACCACGAACCAGGTTACCGCTACCGCCACGAGTGCTACCGAGATCTTTGGACGGTTCATTTCCTCGTACGGGATGCGGGTAAGTATAATGGCAGAGAGGATGAGTATCGCAGGAACCGTTGCCATCGCAACGATAATGTCCCATTCCTGGTAGATTGCAGCAATCAATACCGGGAGAATGGTAACGAGACCGACAAGGAAGAATATCTCTCCGGTTTCATGAGCGATAAGCCTCGTGTGTCCCAGACCTTTCATTACTCTCATATGTGCCATCTGATATGGTTTAGTGTTTGCCTGAACTCCCAATCGGCAATTATTTCCGTATCATCCGGGAAAAAGATAAACCGGTTACAGGAAGGAACATTTCGTGAAAGGAGCAGAGGGGAGTCAGGACAGAAGAACAGAGAAGAGGAAGGGGAAGGACGATGGCAGCAGTGAATTTTATGGGAATAAAATGTGAAAAAAAGAGAGATATCAGGATAATACCCTTTCCGGTTAGAAGCGGTCTGAATATAATTTACTGGTACGATAAAAAGAGGATCGATAGGAAACGTTCGATAGCGAGGGATGGATTTGAACCATCGGTCTACGGGTTATGAGCCCGTCGGGATATCCTGACTACCCCACCTCGCTTAAAACAGGATATTAAAGTCGTCGTTTTCACTATATATAGATATTGAACGTTCAATCCCTAAATTGCCATTCTCTTCTGTTTCTCTGCAAACCCTTTATCGATTCAGGACAGGTAATTCCCTTCCTGCTTTCTGATTCTCTGACCTGACATGATGGGATCGGTAATTTTTAAGAGGATTGTACTGATACGAAAAAGGTCACGGGATCAGTTTTTTCACAGCCCTTTTTTAAAAGCGCATGATAGTCTGATTATCCCCCGGGCCCGGCCGGTCACTTCCGTCTCCGAATTATTAACCCGAAGGATACCCGTTATCAGAGCTCTCTTCTGCACAAATTACTCATACGGCAATATCTTAAACACAATGCAATCCAAGTACTTTTGAGAACAGCAGGAAGACAACTATGAATGATGATTTACAACTTGCTGCTATCAGGGAGAAGAAACGACGTGAACTTGAGAAGAGACTTGCCGGGGATAAACCGATGACAGCCGGTGTACGGGTATTAAACCAGGAGAATTTTGCCGGGGTGGTTGCCAGTGAGAAGAACCTCGTGATTGATTTCTGGGCACCGTGGTGTGGACCGTGCCGGATGGTTGCCCCGGTCATTGAAGAACTTGCGGCTGTTTATGCCGGACGGGTGACCTTTGCAAAGTGTAATACTGATGAGAACCAGGAGATAGCGGCACATTTCGGAATATCTGCCATCCCGACACTATTCTTCTGTCAAAACGGGCAACTGGTCAACCGGGTCGCAGGAGCACTTCCCCGCCCTCATCTTGAAGAAGAGATGAAGAGATCATTTCAGTTGTAACGGTTCATTCCTGATACATGGAGAGACAGTCGGCATTTTACTCACTCTCCCTGTCTCTTCAGGATCTCATCAGGAACCGGCTGGGATGGCGTTCTTTTTTTGAGATACAGGAAGAGTCGTACCTGGCATTTCAGTCTGATACAGATCTGCTTATCATGGCACCGACGGCATCAGGCAAGAGCGAAGCAGCCTTCCTCCCGGTTATTGATTCATACCTGAAAAAGGGAGATCAGGGAATTTTCTGTCTGTATATAAGCCCGCAGAAAGCCCTTATCAATGATATAAAGATACGACTGCAGGATATCTGTCTGCCTCTCCATATCCCGGTAAAGAAGTGGCACGGTGATATTCCCGCCCGTGATCGTCATTTTCCTGAAGATACCCCGGTTATCCTTCTTACAACCCCTGAATCCCTGGAGGTGCTCTTCCATAATCCTGCATTTCTTCCAGCCTTCCTTCCGGTTACGGTCATTATCATCGATGAGGTCCATTCCTTTATCCCGACAGACCGGGGAGTCCATCTCTCCTGTCTGTTGGATCGCCTGGATCTGTACTGTAACCGGAAACTGAAACGAATCGGTCTCTCTGCAACGATAGGGGATCCGGGTGCGGTTGCATCATGGTTGTCAGGACCAAAACGGGAGGCGGTGGTTGTTGCCCTGCCGGTTTGTCCCCGGATGAAAGAGATCATCTTCTCGGTCTGCAAAAAAGAGGATATTCCTGGTCGTATTACAGACCTGGTAGCAGGAAAACGGTCATTGGTCTTTGTAGAAAGCAGGTTCCGGGCTGAAAAACTGACCCGCACCCTTCGCAGGTCTGCCTTACCGGTACGCATCCATCATGGCTCCCTTGGACAGGAGAGCCGCTATGAGGCCGAACAACTGCTCCTATCCGGTATGCCGGTCTGTCTGGTCTGTACCAGTACCATGGAGCTGGGAATTGATATCGGCGGACTTGATATCGTGTTGCAGGTGGGCCCGCCCCGCCAGGTATCATCATGGATTCAGCGTCTTGGAAGGAGTGGGAGGCGGGGGACAACCCCGGTGATTGCATGCATCCTCACCTCACCTGACCAACTGGCACAGACCGTTGCTGTCATCGAGTGTGCGGTACATAACGAGCTTGAGGTTCTGGCCCCTCCCCGATACCCGTATCTTGTTCTTGCCCGGCAGATCCTTCTTTATGTAGCCGATGCCGGCAGGGTTCCCCTTTCCGGGATTGTGGGATACATAAGAAAACTCTCTGTTTTTCGGTATATCCCTGATGAAGATATCACCGGCATCATCACGCATATGGTGGCTGAGGGATATCTGACTGCTGACGGGGATCTCCTCATGATCGGGATAACATTAGAAGAGCAGCAGAAAGGAGGATCCTTTATGGAGCAGTACTCGACCATTGTAACCGGTTCGGTGTATTCTGCCCGGTCTCCTGACGGGGAGGAGCTCGGGTCACTGGATGCGGCACTTGTTGCATCTGCCGGAGAAAACGGTCGTGTCCTGCTTGCAGGAGAGATATGGAAGATAACCGGAATCGAGAAGAACCAGATGATCGTGCATCTTTTTTTGGCAGAAGAAACCACATCAGAAGAGATTCTTAATTTCTGGAGCGGTTCTGGTGTATCTCTATCACCGTGTATCCTTACCGGTCTCTCCCGGATTATCGAACGCGGTGGCAGCCGTTTTGTTCCTCCCGGGTATATGACAGAGATGCTTAGAAGTTACTGCAACGGGTTTCCGGAAGGGATTTCTGATGATACGATTCTCCTCTCTCTTGATGCAGGCTCTCTTTGTATCTTCACCTTCCTCGGGTACCGGTGGAACCGGATTATTGCAGCATGCCTGAAGCATCATTTTGCGGGAGGCTTTTCTCATGATCTGAAGATCGAGCGGTTACATGATATCTGCCTTATCCTTCGTGGGAGGAGCATAACAAACCCGGGTCAGATCGTGCAGGCATTACGGGAGATAGCATACATGGATCCCGCAGATATCCTTGCCTGTAATGCTGATATGATTACGGCTAATCATCCCGGGTTTTCACTCATTCCTCCCTTGTTACAGCAGAGGATATGGATACAGGACAGGCTTGAGATACATGGAATGCAGGAGGCAATACGGGAAAAAAGGATTATTATCAGGGGTTCTCAATCAGGAAGATCAGAGTGAGGACTCGATTCGTTTGATGATGCCTTTAATATCAATGAGAATGACCAGTTCTGACCCTTCCCGATCCCCTTCTTTTACGGTCTTTCTAATGATCCCGAGCCTGTTTTTCGCACCATTTCCGTCTCCTCCCCCGAGATCGACCATGCTGTCAGGATACGAGGTCACCGCAAGCACGTCATCGACAAGCACCCCGATCACCTTTGAGGATATGGCAGAGTCAAGAATGATTACCCGTGATTTGTGATCTTCTTCTGCATCGATCGTGATATTCATCAGGCTTTTCAGATCAACAATGGTCGTTATTACGCCACGAAGGTCGATAATTCCTGTGATAAATTCAGGTGCATCGGGAAGGGGGGTGATAACCGGTTGATTAATCACCTCTTTTGTGTCAAAGAGATTAATTGCAAAGAGTTTCGTTCCGAGGATAAATTCAACCACCTGAAGATCCCCGGTCTTCTTCATTCTCGTGGTTCCTGCTCCTGGCATCACTGATGGTGTCTTTCCCGGCATCTCCATCATAATTCCACTTTCCTGAATAAATGTTCCCATTCCCGTTCCCTCCGATATCTCGTTCTCTGTACTATGGTCAGACTCATTATTGAATCCTTCTCATGCGACAGGATAGTGACAGATTGTTGGGAATCCGCTTATTGGTTAGAGGAATACCGGGAAATCCGTTACATTCATCAGGATGTTTTGGGAAAGAACATAAATCCCGCTGATAGCAGTGATACCCGGATCTGTTACCTGCATCAGAGCCTAAAACCAGCCTAAAGACGGAAGAAAGGCGTCTCCTGGTTATACAACATCCGGTATGTCCGGTCCGCATTGAGAAGGCCGTACCCATAGACAGGATCCCATCCGCTCTCTCCCAGATCGGTTGCACCGGATACAAGAGCCTCCCTGATGGTGGCGCTGTTTTTGTCAGGAAATGCACTCCAGACCTGTGCGATAACTCCTGCAACATGCGGGGCGGCTGCACTGGTTCCGGGAAACATTTTTGGAAACCGGCCTGCTCCTGATATCTGAACATTGGTAGGTGCACAGATATCCGGTTTCTTCCTCGTCACCTGCTCCGGGTATCTGATGAGAACCGGCCCCTGTGATGAGTCAGGTGAGATGATATGATAGGCATCGGCACTAACCGATCCGACGGTGATGAGATCTTCTCCTGCTGCATGTCCGAATATCGTTCCTGTCGGTGTACAGAACGATTCATCAGCAATAGGGGGTATCCCCCTGATAAAAAGTTTTATCGTCCCGGTCGCATCGGTTGAGATATCAAGTGCCACCTGCAGGAGTACAGAGACCGGGTGGTCGGTATTATTCTCAAGCATTGCATGTTCAAACGGGTTGTCAGGAAACTCTATTCTGTTCTCACCGGATAGCAGTGATGCCCCGGTTTCTTCTTCCCAAAGGAGCAGATCATGGTCATGAACCGGTTCATTCCAGGGATCATCCCACTGCATCGTAACCAGCATGGTGCTCTGTGGAGGGAGCATTATCGGGATAAATGTTACCCCGTTTCCTTTAAAATCATGGAGAAATCTATCAATTGAGGTATTATAAACCGGCCTTATGGTTCCCTGATAGTGGTTCTGTGCAAAGTTTCCTGCAACGGTGACATAGATCAGATCATTCTTCTTTACTATTTCGGAGACTGCCCGGGTAACCTCTCCGTCTTCGAACATCGGCTGGCTGAAGAAGCAGAGATCATCACAGATAATCCGGCATCCGGCATCGGAGAGGGCATGTACTGCCTCGATGAACCTTGTGGTATTTCCTCCGTAGGAATGAAAGTAGAGGGCTGCATCAGGGGCGATATCATGGACTATCTCAAGCATTGCGGTTCCTTCGTCACCTGTCCCCGGGTCGAGTACAATAACTTCCGGGAGCTCTCCTGCTTCCTGCGATTCTTTGAGTGACAGGACACCGTCAGCAATAACACCGACGCGGATCTGTTTCCCTGTAACGCCGTAAAAATCGCGAAGCCCGCTGCTCCGCACGATGATATCCCCTTTCGTGATACTCTCACCTGCATTTGTTGCGATAAGGGTGGATGAGAGATCTGATCCAAAATCACATACCTGCGATACGGCAGTATCAGAAACTCCGGTCAGGTTCTCTGCAGAAGTAAAGGGGAGGATTGTGCAGAAGAAGAGACAGAACATGATAATTTTTGGCAGACTCTTTAGTAGAATCATCTCCGGATATCCTCTGCCAGTCTTTTTCTTCTGGTTCATGTCTCTATCCATCAGGGAAAAAGCAGAAACGGTTTCTCTCTTCAGGTATCTGCATCAGAGAATAAATCCTTTGGGTATTATCCCGGGTTTTTTCTGCCTCAAATTCGCTATCCTGAAACCTAAGGCAGGTAATGCCCTTGTCTGGTAGAGATGAATACCCGTTTTCTTGAAAGGCAGGGAGAAAGATGCAGGGGGCGATGTTTTGATGGAAATGCCATCGGTATTATACCGGTTTTTAAAAGACCCGGATCCTAATCGATAAAGAGCCCCGGGAATACCGGTCGCTAGTTACTAAATATCAGAACCTGCCAGTATTAGTGAAACATCAGACAACCCGTATCTGAAGACGAAAAACCAGGGGTGTATTCATATCTTCCTGTTTGTAGTCAGATATTCGGGTCAAAGGTGCCCGTACATTCACAAACCAGGGTACCTGTCCGGTAGCAGAGAGAACCCATGGAGTTACACAGGAATGGAAGATTATCCACTCATTTTTGAAAAACAGCGCCTGAATAAGAGAGATGTCCTGAAACAGGCTGGGATCCCGATGTATCCTCCGGCATTTCAGCGCATCGATACCACGAAGATGATCAGGGACCGGTTTTCTGATGCCGGTCATGATCCCAGTGAAGAGAAGGTAACCACTGCAGGGCGGATATACGGGATCAGGGATCATGGGAAGACCCTTTTTATGGATGTCGGGGATGAGTCAGGACGGATGCAGATCTATGTCAAGAAGAATAATCTTCCAACAGGTCAGTTTGACCTTATCAGGGAGACGGTTGAGCGGGGTGACTTTATCGGGATTACAGGACCGGTTTTTAAAACAAAGGTTGGAGAATTATCTGTGGCAGCAGAGGAGATTGCCGTCCTGACAAAGTCGCTCTGTACACTCCCTGAAAAGTTTCACGGCTTAGTAAACCTTGAGAAACGGTATCGTCAGCGGTACCTTGATCTCATCGTGAATGAAGAGAGCAGGGAGACATTCCGGATGCGGAGCCGAATTATTTCTGGTATCAGGAGGTTCCTCTCAAATGCCAGCTTCCTCGAGTTTGAGACCCCGACCCTGCAGCCGGTATACGGGGGAGCGAACGCCCGACCCTTTACCACCTTTCATAACTTCTTAGAGCAGCGCCTGTATCTCCGCATCGCTCCTGAACTCTATCTCAAGCGTCTTATCATCGGGGGATTTGAGAAAGTGTTTGAGATAGCAAAGAACTTCCGGAACGAGGATATTGATACCAGCCACAATCCTGAGTTTACCATGGTCGAGATCTACCAGGCATATGCTGATTACCAGGATATGATGCGTCTTACCGAGGACCTCATTCTGTGTGTCGTTTTGGAATGTGTCGGGGAGACAACCGTGGCCAGGTCAGGAGAAGAACTGGACTTTTCGGCACCGTTTGCTTCCATGAGTATGCAGGAGGCGGTTCTTCACTACACCGGCATCGATATCGATGCCCATTCCCTTGCGGAAATACAGCAGATGGGGCTGCAGAAGGGACTGGCAGAGATAGGGGAGGTAAAAACCGTCCGGGAGGCACTTGTTCTTTTCTTTGAAGAGTTTTGTGAAGATAACCTCGTGCAGCCGACGTTTATCTATGACTTTCCGGTAGAAAATTCACCGCTTGCCAAACGTCACCGGAACAAGGACGGGTATGTCGAGCGGTTTGAACTCTTTATTGCCGGCATGGAGATAGCAAACGGTTTCTCAGAGTTAAACGATCCCGAGGACCAGATGGAACGCTTTATGAGGCAGGAGAGGCTCCGGGAGGAGGGAGACGACGAGGCCCAGATGTTTGATACCGATTTTATTACCGCACTCGGGTACGGGATGCCCCCGACAGGCGGCGTCGGGATCGGTATCGACCGGCTTGTCATGCTTCTCTCAGGGCACAGTTCTATCAAGGAAGTGATCCTCTTTCCGCAGATGAAACGGGAGTCCGCCGGATGCGAAAGAGAAGAGGAAAACGTCTCTCCGGCTGATTGAGGGAAGAAAATACTGCATCTGCAGACTTTTATAGATACTATTATTTCAATTAAAAACCCGTCTTTTTTTCCCTAATCCGTACCTTTCCGATGCCGTTTGTGTAAACGATCTCACCGTTTTTCCCTATCGTTTTAATGCCTTTATCTTGAGTCACCAATTGCAAGAACCGGTATTTTGAGAGGAGTTTTCAGAAAACCTTAAATCAAAGTAAGAGACATGCTTCACATATTGTACATACTTTGCAGAATGGTCATGTTCAGGTGAATGGGACCCGTATCTGAACCAGATGTACAAATATCTCCATATGTCGCAGTATGGATGAAAAGAGTAGATATTTAGTGAAATTCACGAGGTGGATCTTCAGGGTTTAAGGGTGAGGAATGCATGGCGAAACAAATATGTAGCGTAAACCGATTCGCGCTCCTGCTGATGGTCTGTACGATCTGTGCCGTAACAGCACCAGTATTTGCGGATGACACCGGCACCGGGCCAGTCTCTGTGGCCCTGCCATTTATTTTTATTGAGAATCAGGGGAAATACCCTCTCGAGGTGAAGTATTATACCGAGACCGCTGACAAGGTCTTTTTTTTCACTGACAATGGAACGGTTATCTCCGGGGTTATGGATGAGGATACCGGTGGAGATCTGCTCTTTGGTTCAGTGAATATGAACCTTGCAGGCAAGAGACCAGATGCTTCTGTTGTCGGGGTAGAGAAGAGTGACGGGGTCATCAACTACCTTCTCGGATCTGATCCAAAGGCATGGATGACTGATGTTCCTGCGTATACAAAAATCCTGTATTCAGATCTTTATCCCGGAATTGATCTCTCATTATCAGGGAAAGACGGTCTTATCAAGCGGGAATATATTCTTGATGCTTACGCTGATCCCGGACTTATCAGGATGCAGTATTCGGGAGCTGACGGAATCAGCCTTGGATCAGACGGCAGTCTCATCGTCAACACCCCCTTCGGTCCGGTCTATGAGCAGGCTCCCCGGTCCTACCAGATAGAGGACGGGGAAGAACAGACGGTAGCCTCTGCGTTTGTCATCCTCGACGAGGAGACGGTTGGCTTTCTTGTCGGAGCCTATGATGAGACAAAGGAGCTTATCATCGATCCCTATATCGCGTACTCGTCCTATCTCGGTGGGACATATGAAGACCAGGGCTTTGGTATCGCTGCAGATGACAATGGCAATGCCTATATCTGCGGGTATACGGCATCCTGCAACTTCCCGAATACGACAACGCCTTGCATAAATCCGTTGTTATCACCAAATTACCGGGGGGGCAGAACCCTGAACGGTACAACTGATGCATTCGTGACAAAGATTCATCAGGCTGGTTCAGCGAATGCAACCTTAGAGTTCTCCACCTATCTTGGCGGGAATAATCTGGACTTTGGCCGGGGAATCGACATTGATATCGCCGGTAACATGTATGTCTGTGGAAATACCTTCTCAACGGATTTCCCGGTCAAAAATGCGTGGTCATATGGACTTTCAAATGGAGGGGCCCTTGCAGGACAGGACGATGCGTTCGTGACGAAATTGCACCGTACCGGGACCTATATTGTATACTCATCATATATTGGCGGCGAGGGAAGTGACAGGGCGAATGCGATTGCGGTCCACACCGATGGTTCAGCCTACATTACCGGTGAAACAACCGGTAATTTCCAGTTCAAAGCACCTGAGACACGGTATCCGGTGACGAGCGGTGCATATCAGGAGGTACCGAATCCTGATGCCCTGATGGGCGATGCCTTTGCAACAAAGTTAAACCCGAACGGTAACCTTCTCACCTACTCAACCTACATCAGCGGTCACTCCAATGATGTCGGCAACGGGATTGCGGTTGATGACTTCGGGTATGCCTATATCGTCGGATCAACAGTCTCAAGCAACCTCGTGCCTGCCGGTGTTCCCGGGAAGTACAAGACACTCCAGGGGGGTGGCGATGCCTTCATCTTTAAGATGAACTTCGCCGGTGGAAACCCGGTCAGTTATGCATCCTATCTGGGAGGAAAAACCGGATGGGATTACGGAACTGCCGTTGCCGTTGATGCTGAAGGGTGTGCCTACATGACCGGTGCGACTGCATCAACCGATTTCCCGATGGAAAAACCAAAGCAGAGCACGAAGGGATATCCCCAGGATAACTTTGACAAGGATGCCTTTGTCACGAAGTTTGCCAGTGATGGTGACAGCCTTGAGTACTCGACCTATCTTGGAGGGAGCAAAGAGGATTACGGGCTTGGTATCGCGGTCGATGACCTTGACCGGGCGTATGTGACCGGCTATACCAAATCATCAGGATTCCCCAAATACCTGTCTCTGAAGTATACCAATAACGGAAATCAGGAAGTTTTCGTAACCTGTTACCAGCCTGACATGCGGTACTTCGAGTACTCAACCACCTTTGGAGGATACTATGACGATGTGGGAGCAGCCGTTGCCGTTGATTCCGGTTATTCAGCATATATTGCAGGTTATACAAAATCGCCATCAGAATATCAGTGTGATCCAACCACCTGTCCTGATACCTTCCCGGTTCGTCTGTGGTTAGATGATACCTATGTTGGAAACAACCTCACCGGTAACTACGACGCATTCATCACAAAGCTTGGTCATTCCTCAATTACCGTTGATTTTGTTGCAAATGAAACGATTATACAAGAAGAGGATTGGGTTTTATTCACCGACCTCTCAACATACAGCGATGAAATAGACTGGTGGTTCTGGGATTTCGGTGATGGTAATACCGAATCAAGTTCCATACAATATAATCCTGAACACCAGTACAACACATCAGGAATCTATGATGTAACCCTGACATTAAATCCCGTATACGGAAGTGAAGTATCAAAGACACGAACACAGTATATCAGGGTTTGCGGTACTCCTCCTGTCGTCAATTTCACGGTCCAGGGCTTCCCCCAGGCGACTGAACCGGTCAATATCAGTGTGAATACTGCAAAAACGTTCCTTGCGAATATTACCCCTTCCCAGGCAATGAGCAGTTACCAGTGGAACTTTGAGGATGGAACTGGTAATGCGACGACAGCAAATCCGTCACACACATTTACGGTACCGGGTGCCTATAATGTAACTCTTACCGTAACAGATGCCTGTGGGACAGGTATTTCAACGCAGAGAACTGCGAATGGTTTGGGGTATGTTCATGTCTATGCTCCCCCCTATGTTGCATTTAACGGGACGCCGAGGGAACT
>JAFGOM010000026.1 GCA_016926505.1 Methanospirillaceae archaeon | reverse complement strand
TATGGCTACAAAAACTATTACCATTACTGTTGATGCATATGATCGCCTGAAAATGTTTAAAAAAAGTGAGACTGAGAGTTTTTCAGATCTTATCCTAAGAATCATTCCTGAAAAGAGAAAATTATCAGAAATTCTCGTTGATTATGATCCCAATCCCGATCTGGCAGATCATATAAAAAATATTTCAGATGATATGCGAACAGGGCCCATGCGTAAGGTTGATTTATCATGACGGTTCTGGATACTTCATTTCTCATCGATCTCATCAGGAAGGATCCGGCAGCAATCAGTAGGATTATGGAGTATGAAGAGCATGATGAGGAATTGTATACAACTGTTGTTAATTCTCTTGAATTGATAAAAGGCATCTATTGTTCATCCCAGGTTGAGCAGAACAAAAGGCAGGTTGATGCAATTTTAAGTGCTCTTACGGTACTTTCTATTGATCAGGAGGTACAGGAGGTATTTGGAAAAATATCTTCAGATTGTCTTTTAAAAGGTGAACCTGTTGGGGATTTAGATGAACTTATTGCAGCTATTTGTATTGCCCATAATCAGGCTATTTTAACCAGGGATGCGCATTTTAGAAGAATTTCCGGATTATCTGTGCTATTTTATTAACAGAGGGATTTCAATTATTTCATGAAGGAATAAATTGAATCTGACCCTTCTTATGCAAATCACGCTATAAAATTCAGACGATCTAATTTCACAGGTTTGCATGAAAAACTCTATCCCATAAAAACAATAGTCACAAATTATCAATTTTTTCTATCGGATTTGAATCTCTGCCTTATTGATTTTTAATTGCAGAAATTCTCTTTAACACGGCGTCCATATTCATAGGAACAGAATTATACATTACTTCATTGAGATGATAATGGTAGGGAAATGTTGCAATATAAGGATGATGAGGAACATTATCCCATCTGTGAACGTCTGACTCATGAATAAAATGATATGAGTACTTGATTAGAGTACGTTTATGATACCGTTCACGAATAAAAAGGTGTGATTTATCAGAAAAATATGCGATAGCATACAATTTTTCATCATTTGGCAACTGAAAAATTTCTTTTACAACCAATTTTCTAACAAGAGTGCATTCCTGACAGAGGGTTATTGTTTCGATAATTGAGATATGGCATCACTCCTGATTTTTAAGAGATTTTGGACAAGATCTATGGCATCTCCCCAGTCTATCCAATCATCCTCCTCTTCAAAATCAGGTTTGGTTGATTTTATTTTTTTATTGAAATCAATAAAACTCATCCCGTATTTCCGTTCATATGCTCTAATATTATCTTCTATATGGGCTATTCGAATATCCAGCCATTCCAGGACAATAGTTGAAATTGCTTCATCGTAATCCTGAATTGGATAAAAAATATCCATAACCTTTTTTACTGCTTCGCTAACCATGAAGATAATCCTCTTTAGATAGTAATCTTTGGAATAATATTCACAATTCTATAAGTATTTGCAAGGGAAGAATTTATGCCTCAATCTGGAAAAAGGATGATTGGAGATGATTGACTCTGATATATTCATCAACCGAATTGCATTGAGATATGTCATATAATAGGTATATGCTTTGAGTAACTGGAAAGGATCATGAAGATAGATGGACAGGAAGTCTGATAACCACTGCGTTCTCACGAGTTCTCTAATATCCTTCCGTTCACTACAGGATCTCCAAACTTCCACTCAAGAAGGTCACTGTTCTGTTGCAGTTCATCGAGTTCATAATCATTGATATCGAGTTTTACGATGATATCTTTTGATCGTGTATATCCTGTCGGTATGTCACCGAAATACACAACATCTTGGAATATCTCCCTTCCTTTAAACCGGAAAATGAGCGTCTGCTGGATATCCTTCCCATACGTATCTCCCCTGTTTGTCATCTCAAGATGTATCTTATAGTATACATGACCTGACAAGAAGTCATTTCCTTCAATCTCGAACTATCCCTCAGTAACACGACAGTTACGTCCCTCGCCGCTTGTCGTATATGTAAATCGACAAAGCCGTGTATGAGAAAGAGAACACCCTCTTTTATTGAACTCTTCTGGCAACGACAACACATTCTAGTGGCATAAAAATCCCCGGTTCACAATCGTATCTGAATACCTGCCATACCTGCTGGAATTTCGAATAATCGGGTTAGTATAAAAGATCTGGAAGGCCCGCATCCTGCTCTCTGACCAGTTCAATATCTTCTCAAAGGCCCATCAAAGTGGTGAGATTCTCCGAACCGCTTCAACTCAATCGGGAAGGAAAGTATTAAGTTTAATTTGGTTGTATCTTACTATTCATATATGAATAAATTGATATTAGATTATTGATGACTATTCTCTCATTAATCCGATAATTTTCAAACGTGTGTAAAAAGAGTATCAATGAGGAATTATCTATGAAAAATCCCGGAAACCGATTATTATTCCATTCTCCCTGCATTGCAGGCAGGCATAGCAAAAATAATTTTATCCGGCACCAGGTACAAAAAAATCCCCCTGGTGTAATATGTCTTCTCTTTCTTCTCTTTCTCGTACTGGTTATCCCGCCGGCTGGAGCGGATCCATTCTCGACGATCACCCCCGAGCGGCTGTATGCAGATAGTAGTGACGTTCATGTTCTCTTCTCAGAGGTGAATACCGATATGGTATTTGACCTCTTTCTCGCATTGGTATATGATTCCGGGGAGGATATGTACGGGTACCTCGCCGGTGAGATACAGACCGATAGCGGTCTTGGTGAGGGTTATATCGAGTATACCAATATCGATTTCTTTGAATCGGAAGAATTCGAGATATTAGAGCCGTATCAGCATTTTTTAATCGGTGAGCTGCCCGGCTCCCAATACTCCTTTATGACGGCCAGGATGGATGAGGAAGGTCTTGGACACCAGTTACTCCCTCTCTTTATTGGCGGAAATATCACCTCATCAGATGAAGAACTCATGGTCATCCCAATTTCGACCGATACATATCCCCCGGTCGGGTTTTTAGCGGTTCAACCTTTTATTGATGAGAGTTTAGATGAATATGCTCTCATCCCGTACTCGTTTGACAGCAACCGCCCCATCGTAACTGCAGCTGATGTTACGATAGAGAAAGAAAAGACCGGAACCGGGATGATTACTCTTGCACCGATGAATGACGGTCTTTTTTATTACAGCATGACGGTCTCTTTAGATACCCCGGGTGTAGCAAAAATAACCGGAGCACAGTTTCCCCCAGGTTTTACCGGGAATATCGTTATCTCTGATCAGTCGGTCGTGGTAAATGCAACCTGCAGCAGGGAGGGGTCTGCCCCGGAGATACCACTTCTCTCGGTCACCTATCTCGCTGACGGATGTTGTGCAACCGGGATTATTCCGGTTGTGTATGAGATGTCAGATGAGAACCTCTGGCCTGTCGATCCCACTATTATAAATGGTGCTCTTTCGGTGACCGGATACGATGAACCAGTAGCAGCATTTGATGCATCGCCCCGGGAGTTTGCCGCTCCCGGTGATGTCTCTTTCCGTGACTTCTCAACCGGTTCTATCTCATCATGGTTCTGGAAGTTTGGTGACGGCGAAACCTCGACCGAACGAAATCCGGTTCATCGCTACCAGGATCCCGGGACATATTTTGTGAACCTGACGGTATCAGGATACATGGGATCTGACAGTTGTGAGAAGACCGGGTATATTAAAGCAGGATCCCTGCCGCTCTGGTTTTATGCAAATGTAACATCAGGGGTAGCTCCGCTTGCCATTCAGTTCAATGCAACAGCACAGGTACTACCTGATACCTGGTCCTGGTACTTTGGTGACGGTACGATATCAGGTGTCAGGAACGCCACCCATACCTATACGAAACCAGGAACGTACACGGTAAGGCTGACTGCGACAACAGGGGAGAAGAGTAACCGCCTTATCAGGTACAATTATATCAGTGTTACGGGGGAAGGATGATGAAACAGACACAATGGAGTAGTACGAGATCACAAACCTGCATTGTGAGAAGTGTAGGTATCATTATTATAATCCTCAGTATTGTCGGTACCGCAGGAGCAGAGGATCTCTCCCCGCTCTTCTCTGCGATTCCGGTTTCAGGAGATGCTCCGCTTACCGTATCGTTTATTGATCAGAGCAGCGGTTCTATCGATGGCTGGAACTGGACCTTTGGTGATGGCAGGTACTCAGATGACGAAAACCCGGTTCACGAGTATATAATTCCCGGTACCTATTCTCCCCTGTTACTTGTGTGGAATGATACTCCACAAAATAATGCCACCATTTCAATCAGTGATTATATCACCGTCAGCGATCCGCTTCCACCGGTTGCAGACTTTGCGGCAACACCTGTCTCTGGTTATGATCCGCTCACCGTCTCGTTTCTTTCTCTCTCGACCGGTGCCGACCTGACCTATGCCTGGGATTTAAACGGGGACGGGACTACTGACTCAACCGATCCAAACCCGGTGTATATCTATACCGGGGGTACCTACAGCATATCGCTCACCGTGACAGACTGGCAGAAAAGAACCAATTCGACACAAAAGGAGGATTATATCTCGGTTGCGACCCGCACTATCACTGCAGGATTCACGATTCCGGTGGCTGAAGGAGAGGTTCCGTTCCCGGTCTCAATAGTTGACCAGTCACGGGGACCCGATGACCGGACGTATCTCTATACGTTTGAGCGGGACGGTGAGATCTACCACACAACGACATCCCCGTCTCCGATTCTCATCCTCGAGGAGGCCGGAACCTGGATAGTAAACCAGACGGTCACGTCCGGTTCCTTAAATGACCATGCGAGCATGATTATCAGGGCCTACGATCCGCTCCCGCCGTTTGCGGCATTTACCGCAACTCCTCTCTTTGGTCCGGTACCGTTCATTGTCTCCTTTATTGACCAGTCAGACGGGTATAACATCTCGTATACCTGGGATTTCGGAGACGGGACGCCTCTTGGTCATGATAGAAATCCAATGCATACCTACACGATCCCGGGATCCTATACGGTCAGGATGATCGCATCCAATGAGCATGGAATATCGGTTGCTGAGAAAGGTCCGGGTTATATCGAGGTCATTGCATCAGAACTTGCCGCCGGGTTTACTGCTTCGGTGTATGAAGGAGAGGCACCGCTCTCGGTCTCTCTTATTGATCAGTCCCGGGGATCCCAGTCACGGTCCTATCTCTGGACGTTTGCCCGTGACGGGGTAGTTCAGTACACGACCACCTCGGTCTCCCCGATTCTTACCCTTGAGGAAGCCGGGACATGGACGGTGAACCAGACCGTATCTGACGGGTTGTGGAGCGACAGTATCGAGCAGGAGATCGTGGTCCGTGACCCGTCCCCACCTGTTGCAGACTATACGGCAACTCCCCGGTATGGCCCGGCTCCCTTAAACGTCTCATTTGTCGACCAGTCAACAGGAGAAGAGCTCATGTACACCTGGGATTTCGGAGACGGGTCAGGGTTATCCCATGACAAAAACCCGTGGCATACCTATGAGACGACAGGATCGTTCCAGGTGAGGCTTACCATCTCGAACGGGAACGGGATCTCTGTTGCTGACAAGGGTCCGGGATATATTACGGTTGTTCCTTCACAACTGACCGCCGGGTTTACCGCTTCGGTATACGAAGGAGAGGCACCGCTCTCGGTCTCTCTTATTGATCAGTCCCTGGGTTCCCAGTCCCGGTCATGGTTCTGGACGTTTGCCCGTGATGGTGAGATACAGTATACATCGACCTCGGTATCCCCGATTCTTACCCTTGAGGATGCCGGGATCTGGACGGTGAACCAGACCGTGTCTGACGGGCTGTGGAGTGACAGCCTTTTGCGGGAGATCGAGGTTTATGACTCATCTCCTCCGGTTGCAAATTTTACCTATTATATCAACGAAGATGGAATTGATCGGACAATACAGTGTACAGACACTTCACTCCATATTCCGACAAACTGGGTGTGGGAGTTTGGAGATGGAACGGTTAGTTATGAACAGAATCCTCTCCACACATATGGCCTTTATGGTACCTACACTCTTTCTCTAACTGTATCAAACCCTGCAGGTACAGACAGCATTCAGAAGAATATTCACCTTCCTTCCCCTGAAAGTCCAGTTACTGCCGGGTTTAATGTGAAAAAATCGAATTTCCGAACGTTTATATTTTCTGATCATTCAACCGGTTCGATCTTATCCTATGCTTTATCCTTTGGAGATGGTCAGACTGAATCATATTCCAGTCCATGGTGTGTTACTCATTCCTATGCCCATATGGGATATTTTCCGGTAACATTACAGGTGACGAATGGAGAGAAATCAGATACCTATATGCAGAGAATAATGGTGCTATAAAAAAACTAAAGATATGCATGAAAACCACGATCTTAAAAAACCCTTGAAATTTTTGGTTTTTATTCAGCAGATATGACTCCCTGCCTCAATGAGATTTTCCCGGAAAGCAAAGATTTATATTACATTTAATATACAATTATTATTATCTCTGATTGAATACTTGTATTCAGATAATTGTGTTCATATCAGACAAGCCTCATCACTTCAACTGAATTATGGTAAGAAATGGAAAGGGAAAAAGGGTGTCATAAGAATGAAAGAAAATGTATCTTTAAAGAAATGGTGGCGTTTTTCCGTTTGTATCCTACTGTGCTTCTTCGTACTAGCTGGAATGGCACAGGTGTCTGCGGTAAATCCCAGTACCCCTCCTCTTAACCAGGGGGAAACAGTATTTCTTGGAGAACTGGATTTGAATCTGGATAATGTACTGACATATAATACTGTACGGTATAATCATGTTGCCTTTAATGTCTCTTCATCTGTTCCGCCGATTATAACAACTTTCTCTACTGTTCCTGGTACTCCTGAAGACATAACAACTACCGCTCACCCGGAATTAACTGGAGCCAGAACCGGCAGCTGGTTTTTATGGGATGCAAATCGTGATGATTATGTAAGGGATCCAACAAATGTTCCCGTTACTGCCTTTATTTTGGCAGATCCGATATTTACAATTAGGGTATTAGATGGGACTGTGGGATCACCTTGTTATGGAAATGATAGAACGGGAACAATTGTTATGTACCCCCAGGATCTGAATTTCAGGGTAGATCTTAATCCTGATGTTGTTAATCGTGGTGGTATAACTTTTGATATTGATTTAGAAGGGAATGGAATCCAGTATCCCTGTGTCAATGCTCCCTGTAATGCCGGGGGTCTTGGCCTCATCGATATTCCTTTCGTTAGGAGTCCTCAATGGATTGGTTTTTGGAATACTGATGCATTGGATAACGCTGGTCAGTTCTTTACTCCGGAAGGAACCTATTCATTCAATGGAATGTGTATCATTAACGGGCTTACGATTACGACCCAGACAAATACCGTGACTCTTGCAAGACCCCAGGTTGAGGTCACGGTAGCACCCACAACTATCCAGAGGGGCAATCAGGCGGTTGTCACGATTTCTGGTCAGCCTGATACTAACTATTACTTTGGTATAATAGAATGTCCACTTCGAATGACTGGTGAAGTGTGTGACCGTCCTCCCTGGATTGTTCAGGGAAGTGAGATTAATGGGACATTTTTTGCAATGACCGGGAATGAACCATTGGTTCCAAATTGTTGCGGAGGTCTTCCCTTCCGTTCTGCAGTACCTCCACAACTACCTCCTGTTCCACCGGGTCCTTACTTTATCGGTATAACAACCGATTGTACTGGAGTAGGGAAGTTCCTGATCGATAGTGATGCCAATGTGGGTAAACTCATCCCGCCCTCTGAATATACTCTGCATGTTCAAAAAGCGGTTCCTGAACCTGATGGAACAACACTCTTTGCCCAGACAACCTTTACCGTTGCGACGGGAGATATCTCTATCTGGTTCCATGATGTATCTGATCCGGGAAAAACCCCAATAACTGAAGCATTTCTTGGTGATTTTATCGGGATAGAAGGGATAAATACCGATTCCGGTGTAACCTATCTCTATATGACTGGACCCTGCCAGCCTGAATGTGGAGGAAGTCTCTTCCCTGATGATCCTCCTGGCTCCTATCCTTTGGGATTACTGGGTCCGGGTCCTGACATAGTGAATGTGATTGGTGGTAACTGGGTTTTGGTTAACCCTGCTGGTGATCCATGGTGGGACACGAGTCTGCTCCCAATCAATCCGGGAACTTATACTATCTATGCATTAAGTGACTGGCCGACCGGATGTCCAAATTGTGTAACGTGTGGGGGTGGAACCTGTGAACTCCTTGACTGTCCAAATTGTCTCGTCTATGATGTTGGAACAATAACTCTGAAAAAACCTGAATTATCGGCAACAGTTGTTGATATTGAACGGTGCTGCTGTCCTGGATTTCCCTGTGGTATAACGAATGATACCCATCCTATCTGGGTGGAAGGGATATCGACCGGAAACACTCCGTATATTGATTGGACAACGGGTGCTCTAACCAAGGATGTTAATGTCTGGCTCTTTGGAAAAGGAAAGATAGAGGATGAAAAATTCCTTAATTGGAGAGAACCTGTCCCCTGTGACGGTCATTTCAGATTTTCAATTCCCTGGATATTTCCCCGGAGCCCTGTCCCTACAAATACGGATAGGTGGAATATGACACTGTGTACCATTGATGCAGGAACGTATGATCTTGTAATTCAGACAAAGGGATACAACCAGGAATATGATGTCATCTATGAAGATGACATAAACAGTGCAGCATTTGGATTCCCAGTCCCAGTTGAGCGAAATAAACGCTGGATTGTTACCTCATATCCCAGTCATGATTTTATTGATCAATTCCTTAATCCAGGAGAAGACTATGTAAAACTTGTCCAGGTAGAAGGACCCGGGTATAAACTCGGAACAGAGGTATTACGTGCTCTCCTCCGGGGACTCGATGATCCAAATATCGATGATCAGTTTATCCACCTTCAGTTTACGGTTACTGACGAACCATGTCTTGGCGGTACCAACTTTGAGGCTGACAGAACCTATGGGAATCTCCCGATGTCTGTCAGATTCACTGATTTAACCAGCGGAGGTTCATCGTGGCTCTGGGACTTTGGCGATGGTACTACGAGTACCGAGAAAAACCCGATTCATGTGTACGAATCTGAAGGAAGATATACGGTATCTCTGACAGTAGATGATGATGATGCAGGAAAGGCGGTCAAGAACGATTATATTCGCGTTGCACGTGGTCCGCTATCGAAATTCACGTATACTCCCGATGCAGTCACTGCCGGAATACCTGTCCAGTTTGTTGATCTCTCAACTGGTAATCCGACCGGGTGGCTTTATACATTCGGTGATGGAGGCACTTCATCTCTTCAGAGCCCGGTATATACCTATGCAAAACCCGGAGTCTATACTGTAACTCTGACAACCAGTGATGAAAATGGTGTCAGCGAGAGTGCAACAGAGATCATAACCGTTCTTGGTTCTGCAACCCCGGTAAAAGCTGAATTTAAGACTGAGGTGACCGGGGGAACCCATGTTCAGTTCTATGATCTCTCTACCGGATTTGGAATCATCAGTTGGAACTGGGACTTCGGAGACGGTACGGGATCTATTGAACAAAGTCCGCCTCATACGTATCTTAAGGAAGGAACCTATCAGGTCAGCCTGACGGTATCAAATGGTGATTATTCCAATACAAAAACAACAACCATTGGAATACGATAATCCCTTCTTTTCCTGAATATTATTCCATTTCTTATTTTTTTTACATTTTATCTCTATATGTGGCACCACATAAAAAAGAAGCCAGATTAGTGTCATTTTAGAGGCCTCTTTATCCGCGTTTCAATGGATTTACAGATCGACTCTTTCGAATATCTGAAATAATAAAGAATTATTTATTTTTGGACAAAAAAATTTGATTCCCATATTGCTTTCAATTTATTCTTCTTTTAACGATTCCTTGAATAAAAAAAGAGATTATAGATCATCATATTAAAATAACATCTAAACTAATTCAGATAGAGGATTTGTCATATGTTTATGGACACAATTTGAAAAAGATGAATTTTTCACTATTTATGGAAATATTTATATTACAAATAATATATAGGATTTTTATTATCAACGTATGGGAGTTGAAAACGCCACAGGAACTACCATCTAGTGTTAGCGTCTGATCGGTGAGTACCAGGCCTGTATTAAAACCTATACAGGATTGATATGAGATCTCAGAACATGGGGTGTTATTGATGAAGGAGAAAAAAAACAGATATCTACTATTAACCGCATGCATCATGCTCATTGTATGCATTACCATGGTGTCTGCTGAAAAATTTGATAATATTGATAAAAATATTATTATAAATCAGGTAAAGCAGAACCATACCATTTACTTTGGAGAAGAACATCTGGACATCACGGATTGTTTAAGCAATAATCCCGCTATTCAGTATGTCGTTATCCTTGATACGGTAGGAAACGTCACTGACAGTATCAGGGTACTAGATATGGCTGATTTTACGATGCCCACTGACAAAGAGGAGAATACCTGGTATCAGGCAACAGATGCCAATACACCGGCACAGGATGTCAATGGGGATCCCATCCCTGCCTTTATCACCCAGGAGCCTGTTCTGTCATTTGATATCTGGAATCTCAATACCGATATGAAGGCAGCATCATCTGTTCAGCGGGGATCTCTCATCCAGTTTAAGTTCACTACCGATACCAATCTGGATGATATTGCGAGCCGTCTTGATTACCAGAGAAAAATTGCAGAATATGGGAGTTATATCAATATTGGTGTTGTAACTCCTTCAGATGAGCAGTTATTAAAACTGATGACTCTTGCGCAAAATTCCGGTGCGACAGAGTTATACGCTACTGCAGGCATTGGTTCAACCCTCGATATTCCTGAAGGAGAAGCTCCTGCATATGTATGGCCGGGCAATCTGAATAGTAAATCACCTGATCCTACCGGATGGATGACCGGGTGGAGAGATGCAGGATCCGGACAGGAGAGTGATTATTATTACAAGGTTGGCTGGTATGATGTTACAGCACTCTGTAATGTCAATAACATGTTTAAGAACCGGCAATTACAGGGTTATACCTGGGATACCGGGAAAGTCGAACTGACGCCCCGCAGTATCAGCATTTCAGTTTCTCCTCCTTCTGGCAAGACCCGTGACGCACAGTTTACCGCAACGGTAACCGGAATGCCCAATACTGCGTATGAGATCTTTATCTTTGACGAATGTCCTCCAAAGATAACCGGCCAGATCTGCAACAGACCGCCATACATTGTCGGTACTCGCGAAGAACTCGCCAAAACGAATATTATTCTTGATCCCATTGAAGGTCCGTATGAGACCGGACTGAAACGTGTGGTTGACTGCTGCACCCAGGGCATGAACATCAGGCAGGCTGTTCCATCGGGTGATGCATATCCATCTGCAGGTGACTGGGAGATCTTTGAGAAAGGAACCAGGTACTATGCAAAGATAATCACCGGACCGGATGGGAGAGTAACGGTTCCCTTTTATATTGATACAACCGTAATGCCGGGAACCTTTACTATCCAGACGCAGGATCTTCTCTATGATCTTAAATCTACCACAGAGATGACGGTTTCGCTGGGTGCAATTACCGGAGCGGTAAAGGATCCATCCGGGATACAGAAGCCAGGCAATATTTTCTATCTTGGCGATGAGATCTGGATTGACGGGACAAACAGTGACAGCAGCATGACCTATGTCTGGCTGACCGGTCAGGGTCTTGATCCCTGCGGTGTGAACCTTTTTAACCCACTCGAGAGCAAAGATCCCATACGAGCGGTAGTATATGATACTAAGGATGGAATAGCAAACTACTGGCGTGTTGAGCCAAACTGGGATACGAGAACTGTTCCTGTAAGTACTGGTGAATATAAAATCTGGATGGCTAGTGTAGATCCCGGGTGCCGGTTCTGTCAATGTGATTCTCTGGATTCAGATGCCTGTGGCTTTGGTGACTGCTTTGGCGTAGACTGTGAAGAGGGGGTTTGCAGTCTGTTACACTGTCCTGAATGTGCGGCAGTAACCAGTATCGATATCACGTTAAAAGAACCCGGACTGACTGCTTTAGTCTCTGATACCGTTCGAAGTTGTTGTGATGGATTCCCCTGTGGCATGTTTGGAGGAGTTCAGGAGATCTGGGTGACCGGAGATTCTGCTGGCAATTCCTGTAAACAACTCCAGGTATGGCTCTTTGGACAGAGTCAGTTTGGTTTAAAGAATTATCTGATGACCGTAACACCCATTTACTGTGATGGGACTTACAAATTTGAGCTCAATAAAGGTCTCCTTCAGGCAAATGGTATCGATCTCTGTAGCATTGCAACCGGTAAATATGATGTGATTGTCCAGGCTCCGGGTGCAAACAATATCTTTGATATCCGCCTCGGAGATCAGCAGGAGACCGGTGAACGGTTTGTTATGACATCAGTTCCCACAGATGACAGTAAACTCTTCCTAATCGAAGGAAAGAACTCCCTGTATGGAGGAGCAGCAGTAAAAGCTCTTGTTGAAGGGTTTAATCAGCCTGCAATCGACGATCTCTACGCTCATGTGACGTTTAATCTCAGTGATACCCCAAGTGATGGAAATGTGGATTTTAGTGCAGATAAAACACAGGGAAATAATCCGTTAACGGTTCAGTTTACTGACACATCAGTCCTTCCGGGTGTTGCATGGAATTGGACCCGAAACGGGGTATTATTCTCAACCGAACAGAATCCAAAGGAAGTATTCACTGATATCGGTAAATATGGTATCAGTCTGGAAGTCACCGACGCAGATGGAAATACAAAATCAGCGGCAAAGGATAGTTACATTAACGTTGTTGCTGCACCTATTGGAGATTTCTCGGTTGCACCCCAGCAGGGTCATATCGATGAACCGATTCAGTTCACGGATCAATCAACAGGAACTCCGACATCATGGATGTGGGATTTTGGTGATAGTGGTATTTCATCTCTTCAGAGTCCTGTCCATTCCTATTCATCTTCAGGTACATTCATGGTAACTCTTATGGTTGGAAATGCAATGGGAATCGGTGCACCGGTAAAGAAGGATATCATTATTGTGAATGATAAACCAGTTGCAGACTTTGAAGCTGACGAAACAAGTCATATCTGGTATCCAGCTCAGGTTTCTTTCACCGATATGAGCATCGGAAAAGACATAACCTCGTGGCTCTGGTCCTTTGGTGATGGTGGGACGACTACTATCAAGAATCCGGTTTACCTATATACTCAGCCAGGAGAATATACTGTCTCTCTCACTGTTTCAAATAATGGCGGTACAGATACAGAAGAAAAGAGTAATTATATCACTATTGGGACGGGTAGTCAGTTTTCAATCTACGAAGGTTGGAATCATGTATCCGTTCCTAAAGAAGTAACTGATGAGAATAATACACTTGAAAAACTTTTTGCCGATGTGAACACTGGTGGAATTCCGTATGCTGTATTTGATAATCAGGAGAATAAATGGGTGAATGTAACGGATCCTGATAATTATCTGGTAACGCCACTTGAAGCGTATCGGGTATGGAAGGATGACCCCGGATCCATTGAGATTATCCCGGAATATAAAATTGAAGGGAATGTTATTACCCGGGAACTTCAGACTGGATGGAATGGCATTGGTATTATGGCAATGCAACCTACACCGGCAAGAACGGTATTAGCAAGCCTTGGAGATTCCTGGGATAAAACCCTGTTATTTAATCCTGATACTCAACAATGGGAGTACCCGATAATCAGGGGAGTAAATGATAATGATGACTTATATCCAACGTTTGGATATCTTATTGAGATGAATACCAATGGTATTTTAATCGGCGGTGATATCGATGACTAAATTACTCAATAATTGGAGAGTGTTAGTTCTGATCCTTCTCTTTTGTGGAGGCGTATCATGCAACACCACTGGAGATATACAAGTTGAACAACTTACTCCAATGTTTTTGACAGGAACTCTCTATATGGGGTCAGAAGTAGCTCCGGAGGGTATTTTAGTCTCTGCGGATATTAATGGGATAGATGTAGGATCAGCATCTGTTATGGCTGGTGGAGTTTATGGAAGTAATACTCAACCGATGATGATTCAGGTTGGTGCTGATGAATCACTGAAAGGTGAGACTGTTACCTTTTGGATAAATGGAGTTCAGGCAGCAGAAACGATCCCCTTTGATCCAGGAGTAACTCATGAACTTGATTTGCATGTAGCTGGTGCACCAGAACAAAAACTGAATATAATCAATCAGGGTTATACTGTTTTTATTGGTGAATTTGGTCTAGATGTCTCAAGTTTCCTTAATAAAGGTGAAATAATATCCTGGTTTGAACCTGCTTCACAAGTAGGACAAACAGAACCAGCAAAAACAATCATTATTGATAATCCTAACCGGTTTAATATTAAACCATCTGATTTTTTGTATCGAACCGGGAATTGGTATATTGGGAATACGCAAGAAAAAATAGCATTTGTTGTTGAAAACCCCTCCATCAAACTTCGCGTCTGGAATCAGAATGATAAAGCAGATATCAAGAAAGAAGGAGAGGTTCCTGTCGGGGACTTTTTGAACTTCATTATTGAGACAAATGTATGGTCTGCAATATCTCAAAGGGGAAGTAGTCTTCCTCCTGAAGATTGTGGAATAATTGATATTGTTGGCAATTCTACCGTAACTAATGAAGATTATGATGAATTACGGGGTAATCTTTATACCATCCCTAATAGTAATATTCCTCTTCGGAATCTTGTTGTTGATGAGAGTGTTTGGTTCTGGCCAGAGAATGATAATGAACATTCAGGATGGGATACCGGAGCACTTGGATCTGATCAAAAACGCATGTATCCTAATGGGAAATATCAATTCTTTGCCAGGATAACCCTTAATGGCATCTTAAATAATTATCCAGATGATGATCAGATAGACAAAGTTATAACGTCCATATTTCCTTTGAATATCTCTGATGATTTGGTTGAGGTGACGGTTAATCCTTCAATCGTGACAAGGACAAATCCGTTTTCTGTGGTTGTAGAAGGCCGGCCTAATACTGAATATATCCTTACACTGATGGAGTGTGAGACCGGCCCGGTTGAGCTGGGTAGGTGCGGGACGCTCACACTTGATGGTGGTGATTGCGAACGTCCGCCGATTATCAGGGTAGACCAGGAGGGAGTTAATAAATCAATATTCTTTGATGATCCGGTTGGTCCATTCACCATAGGTGATACTGAATTCCAACCGAATAAGAAACTCTCTCCTCCTGATGAGTGTTGTGAAGGATATACTACAATTCGAGATCTCATTCCGACAGATAATAAACCTAATGCAAAGTGTGTTCTCGATAATGGGGTATATTACTATGCAAAATTAATTACAGATGCAGACGGTAAGGGAACAATTAAATTCCAGACTGATACTACAAACGCTCCTGATCAGACCTGGCGTATCCATGTGCAGAGTGCTGGTACTTATGGTGGAGAGTATACGGTTAATGACAAAGATGTAACTGTTAATAAGGGAACACTTACTATCTCTGCAACTACATCAAGAGAAGGCGGGATATTTTTAGGTAATGATGTGATTCTAACTGGAACGAGTTCTGAGGCACCAGAGGGAACTAATGATGGTTATGTTTACCTCTTCATGACCGGTCCGTGCCAGAACAAGTGCGGGAACGATCTACTTGCACTCAAACATGCAGATCCCGAGAGAGGTGTCATAAAAGGAACGCCGCCAGACTGTGTTTCCGGCTGTGAGTCCTGTTGGGAAGGCATGGAAGAGATGACACTGAATAAGGTCAAGGTTGACAGTGAAGGGAACTGGAATTTTGTCTGGAAGACTGAAATCGTCCCGATAGTGCCTGGAACCTATACCATCTATGCCACAAGCAAGCAGACATCAGCCTGTTGTCTGAACTGTGACTGTGCAGCCTACACGAGCATGGATGTGACCTTCCTCGAGCCGTATATAGAAGCAGTGATCGATCCATCAGAAATCGTGCGTCCGTTTAACTGCTGCCCTGATGGCTGCTGCCAGGATTGTGCGGTCACACTGAGTGGTAAAGCAGAAGGAAATGCGTACGTACATGATTACCTAAATGGTGGCGATATTAAAGAACTGAATCTCTGGATATTTGGACAGGATAAGGTTGGTAATCAGAAGTATGTGAACAGTAAAGTGCCATTATTCTCGAAAGGTGGATTTGACAAAGTTTGCCTGCCGGTAGACATCTGTACTTTAGAACCTGGTGACTATAGCATTATTCTCCAGCATCCGATGTACAACCACCAGTTCGATATTGTGAGTGAGGATGACCTCACATGGATGGATCCAACCTATCCACTCCCAATTGATCAAAACCGGAAATGGATGGTGGCATCGTACCCGACAGAATGGAGCAAGGTATTCCCACTTCAAGGACCCGGGTACTTCCAGGGTGAGAAAGCCCGCGATGCACTCCTTGACTTCCTCAACTCAGGGTATATCGATGACAAGTACATATGGTTGACATTAAAGATTATTGACAAGGGCCAGCCGGTGGCAGACTTTGTAGGGTCACCACAGGAAGGAGTAAAACCACTGAAAGTAACTTTCACAGACCTGTCAACTGGTGATAATCTCATCTCGTGGAGTTGGATTTTTGGTGATGGTGCCATTTCCTATGAACAGAATCCTGTTCATACTTACGAGACCGATGGTATCTACACGGTCCAACTGAAAGTAACTAATGCAGAAGGACTTTCTGATGAAGTTATAAAAACCGGATATATCACGGTTGGTGAACCTCTCATCAAAGCTGATTTCTCAGCATATCCACAAATAGGAGATGCTCCTTTGGAGGTTTACTTTACTGATCTCTCAACCGGAAACCCGAACATGTGGTTCTGGGACTTTGGCGATGGTACTACCTCATTTGGCATTCAGAATCCTCTCCATATCTACGACTATGCCGGAACCTACACCGTGACGCTGACTGCGATGCGTGGATCTGAATCAGGAACGAAACAGAAAGAGAATTATATCACGGTGACCGGAATCGGACCGACCCCGACCATTACACCTCACCCGATATACGACAAGATCTCCCTGTATCCGGGCTGGAATATGATATCAACCCCGAAGGCACTGGCAGAAGGGTACGATACCGCTGCAACGGTGTTCGGCAACGTCCCGACCGGTGACCATGCCATCTGGGAGTATGACTCCTTTACCAACAAGTGGGTACAGATGGAAGAGAACTCGGTGGTAAAACCGTTATTCGGTATCTGGATCTACTCAACCAGGGACTACACCGTTCCGCTCTACTTCAGGACAGAGACCATCACGGTCCCGCCGGAGCGTAACCTCCCTGCCGGCTGGAGTTGTATCGGGTTTACCGGGTTTATCCCGGCATCTGCCCGCGACACCCTCCTCTCGGTATATGAACAATGGAGCCAGACCATCGGATGGGATGCAGATTACCAGGTCTATGAGACTCCGATGATTAATGGCGGACAGCCGCCGTTTGAAGACAGCAGGTATATGTTCCCGACAAAGGGATACTGGCTGTACATGAGTGATCCCGGTATATTGAGTGCACTTGGTGTGTGATTGCGATGCGACGAGGAACCGGTGCAATGGCACGTATCAGTGTCATTCTCACCCTCCTGTTCACGGTAGGACTGGTATTAGCCGGAGCTCCGATTCTTCCCATAGAATTCCATGGCCCGGTCACCATTGACGGTAATGATGCCTCTGTTGGAACAACCATCGTTGCCCTGTCTGATAATGCAGAACGGGGACGGATCGTCACCACAGAGCCGGGGTATTATGGCGGTACGGGAACGTTTGATGACCGGCTCAAGGTGATACTTGAGGAAGGAGATTCAACCATATCATTTACCATTAACGGGAGGGAAGCTCTGCAGACCTGGCCCCCTGAGGGTGAATCATTACAGCCCGGCACCAGCGGCCAGCTGCCCCTCTCGGTCGGGGGGCCTCCCCCGACGATAGTCGCTCCGACAGTTGAACCAACCGCAGAACCTACCCCGGTAGCCACACCGGAGCCTGTTTCAGAGCCCACTTCGGTCCCGACCACGGAGCCGACTCCTGTTGCAACGCCTGAGCCGGTCTCTGAACCGACAGCGGTCCCGACCACGATCCCACCAACCATCTCTCCTGAAGAACCGGAGACCAATGCAACAGCAATGCGTGGTCTGATGCACTTTACTGAAGAACAGTTACGGGAGAGAGATGCTGTCCTTGCAACGATGCCGCAGGCAGATGCATACGAGGGCGAACCATTGCCTGAGGCATCACGGTCACTGTTGTCCTATGTTCCGTACACCGGTCCCAACCGTGACCAGGGAAACTGCGGGAACTGCTGGGTCTGGGCATCAACCGGTTCCATTGAGATAGACCATGCCCTCAAGAACCAGGTATCAGACCGCCTCTCGGTTCAGTACTTCAACTCCAATTATCATAACGGAACTGCAGAGGGAAATGCCTGTAACGGGGGTTTTGCATCTGAATTTGCCTCCTTTTATACCTCGGTATTACGGAAGGCAATCCCCTGGTCAAACAAGAATGCAGGATATGCAGATTATGCATGGAGCGGTGGTCCGTCCGGTATCCCTGCAAGCCTTATTGCAACAACACCCAATTATCCCCTTTCAGGAGTTGCATGGCAACTGTTGAATACCCATAACGGTCAGAAGGAAGCCATCAGTAATATAAAATCCCAGATCAATGCACAAAAACCGGTATACTGGGTTTTCACCCTTCCGACATCAGGATGGGATTCATTCCACGAGTTCTGGGATTACTATCCTGATTCAACGATCTGGGATCCGAGTCCGTATGTCGATCAGGTAAACGGTGGCTCTCACGGCGTTCTTATCGTCGGATATGATGATACCGGTGAGACCCCGTACTGGGAAGTCCTGAACAGCTGGGGTACGACCACGAAAAGACCGGCAGGAACCTTCCGTGTCAGGATGGAGATCGATTATGACGCCCAGATGACAACCGGTGAATATACCAGTTACATGCACTCGTTTGAACTCCTGAGTGCCACCTATTCCCCGACTCCGACGGTCACCCCGACCGTCTCCCCTACGGTTACTCCGACCGTGACACCCACCCCTGATTACGGGCAGCCCGTCCTGCCGGAGACCTTCTATGGAACGGTCCATATCTATGGGCTGCCGGCATCGAAGGGAGGAACAATTGAGATCCGGGTTCCGTCCATGGACAAGGTTCTCACGGCACCGATACAAAATGACGGATTATTCGGTGCCTGGTCTAAGTTTGATGATGCCCTCTCCCTGCAGGATATAGAGGACGGGACACCCATCGAGTTCTGGGTAAAGGATGCTCTCTTTAAGTACCCGGCAAAGGCATACGTGATGGTCTGGGGTACTGATACCTATACTGAGACACTCCCGTTCCAGGGTGGTATCCTCTCGTTTCTTGATCTTGCGGTGAGTGATTCACCGCCGCCGATCCCGACAACCCCTCCGACACCGGAACCTACCCCGGTTCCCACCTCCCCACCCCATCCCTCCGGAGTTCCCTCCATACCCCACACCTTTTACGGGGATGTCAGCGTGTATGGCAATGATATCCAGGTAGGAGGGACTGTTGAGGCCCGGGTAGCCGGGTACGATGTATCAGGCCCGAATAATCCGTACGAGATAACCCATGTCGGATCATTCGGCGGGAACTCGACGTGGGAGAAGAAACTCACCGTCCAGGGGACAGGTGTTACCGATGATTCTTTCGTTACCTTCTGGGTAAAGGATCTTGGATACCAGTACCCGGTCCAGGCGTTCGTGAGGGATGACTCAAAATCGGCAGACAGCTGGGAATCATCTATCCCGTACCAGTCCGGAGCCATCAGCACGGTAAGCCTCTATGTAGGCAATAGTCCTCCGACGCCGACGCCCACCCCGTACCCGACACCGACATCGGGAAGACTGAATTTACCCCAGTGGTTCTATGGGACGGTATTTCTCGATGGAGTCATGGTTCCCGCAGGGTCTGAAGTAAAGGCGACCGTTAAGGGAGAACTCTATTACAACGAACAAAACCCGGTTATCGTTGCAGAGGCCGGGTATTATGGTGACGATTCAGCCTCAAAGGATGCCAAATTAAAGGTCTGGGACGTTGATATCAATCCCGGAGACTCGATAGAGTTTTACATAAAGACCGAAGCGTATCCCTGGTGGATACGGGCACTCTGCAAGCACCCGCTTGCAGGAAAGCAGTACCAGGAGGCATGGCGGTACCAGCCCGGCTCTGTTACCAATCTCGACTTAAAAGCCTCATCCAGCACACCGTTTGAGGAAGTATCAACCGATATCGGTCCGCAGACCGGGATCCTCTCCCCCTGATCCAAACCTTTTTTACCCAGATAATCCCAGCTTCATGATACTAGTGGATACAGAACGAGTCGTGGTGAGAGACACTCATTATGTTTCCCTGTTCTGTATTCCTACCTGAAATAAACCGGGAATTTGAATGGATTGGTCAAATTTATCTGCACATGTTTTTTGGATCTCTCTCTGCATAGCTATCCTTATCCTGCCGGTATCAGGAGCATTGGAAGCATTCCCGGTTATCCCTGCTGAATGTTACGGAAATGTTACCATCGATGGAATTCCGGCTCCTCCGGGAACCACGATAACGGCGATTCAGGCAGAGCATATCGTGGGAACGATTACAATCAGCACCTCCGGGACGTACGGGAGCAGCGGAGTTTTTGGTGATCGCCTTTATCTTATTCCTCCGCAACCACGAGAACAGGATGAACAGGCAGGTCTCATTATCTCTTTTCTGATAGGAAGTATCCCTGCCGGTGAAACTCTACCCTTTAAGCCGGGAACCTGTACACCCCTCGACCTCTCTGCCTACTCGAAGAATCCGGCACAAGCACAAACCAGCCCGGAAAAATCATTCCCTGACAATAATGCCGGTTCTGTTCTCACTCTACATATCAGGGATTGTAATCTCGTGACCGAATCTGTTGCCGTCATTCCGGTATCATCTCTTTGTATCGCCCGTGGAGTTTCAGGATAATTCTCATCTTACGTATGATGCCGGGAATTGTTGATATCACTGAGTCCCGTTTATCAGATGATTTCTCTTCAGTGATGTAAAGGAAAAAAGTATCGTGAAAATTTTAGAAGGTACCGGCCTTCCCGGTGATATCATGAATTTCTTCTCTCGTTTTCCCTCAAGATTTATATAGGGTAACGATCAATTCTGGTAAGATACATAAAATATTGGCAATAAAAGTTCAAAGAGCCGGTTTCATGTATCGGTACTCTTCAAATGAATACCTGTATGCGATCTCTCCTCTGTATCCTCGTAATGGGATTCCTGATAAGCCCGGTTTTGGTAGCTGCCGGTATGAATCAGGACGAGGATATTTTCCCGGAAAAATTTTTGAATCGCGGAATAGAACAGATCCGTATCGGTGAATACCAGAATGCGGTTACTACTCTTGAGGAGGCATTGGAGATCTCTCCTCTGTATGCAACCGCCTGGGCCTATAAAGGACTGGCACTCCAGAGAATGAACCGGTATGATGAGGCGATAGAGGCATATTCAATGGCGATATTCTCTGATCCCGGCTATCTCTTTGCATGGAAAAGCAGGGTCAGTGCGATAGTGGACAAGGCAAGAATGGAGATAACGAAGGTCCAAAAAACAGAGTAATACCATTCTTCCTGTTATACCGGAAACGTATCTGATACAGGGGAAGAGATGCCTTTTTCTTTCTCCTGTACCTGATATTCATGAGCTTTTACATAGAACTTATTGACATATTCGGTTACCATCCGTTTCATGGTAAAAGAACATCCGACCGCTTTCATGGCCTCCTTCATAACCGTTACCCAGCCATGAGGAATTCCCTGTTCATCAGTCGCATAGTACAGAGGAACAATCTCTTCTTCTAAGAGATCATACAGAGCAGAAGCGTCACGCATATCATCCCTCTCATCCCTCTCTTTTCCAAATACCCATCCGTTCTTTGTGTTGTATCCTTCCAGCCACCATCCATCCGGAATACTTACCTGCGGGACACCATTCAGAGCCGCTTTCATACCACTGGTCCCGCAGGCCTCCATGGGAGGTACCGGATTATTCAGCCAGAGATCCACCCCATGAACGAGGTACTGGGAGAGCTGCTCATCATAATTCTCTACAAATGCAATCCTTCCCTGAAAGACGGGATCCTTTGCAGCAAGAATAATTCTCTGCAGGATCTCTTTTCCCGGATCATCATCAGGATGTGCTTTTCCGGCAAAGATTATCTGTATCGGTCTGGTGGGATGACAAAGCAGCCGGAGCAGGCGTTCCTTATCTGAGAATATGAGATCTGCTCTCTTGTAGGTGGCAAACCGGCGGGAGAATCCGATAGTCATGATCATGGGATCCAGCAGAGATCCCTCTGCAAGCACGAGAGCGGGAGAGATATCCCGTTCAAACCATGCAATCCGGGAACGTTTACAGATCCGGTTGATAAGTTTTAACTTCAGAAGCATATGGTTCTTCCAGAGAAGAGCATCAGGAATATCCTCGATCAGCTCCCAGATTATCCGGGAATCCTGTCTTGACAGCCAGTTTTGACCAAGATACTCATTGAACAAACGAAGCATCTTTGGATCGATCCAGGTTTTCGTGTGAATTCCGTTTGTCACGTACTCAAAAGATCCGGGATCCTGCTTTATCTGAGGAATGCGGTCCTTCCACATCTCGTATGCCGTCTCTTTATGTTTCTTACTGACGGCATTATGGTAGGTTGACAACCGGAGAGCCAGTGCCGTCATATTAAACCCGGAAGGGATTGAGTCCGAATCTGCCCCGAGCTGGTAAAATTCGTTTCGTGACAATCCAAGGAGCGGATAATACGACGAGAAGTACGTGTCCATGAGTTCGAGGGGGAAGATATCATGTCCGGCAGGAACGGGAGTATGGGTGGTAAATACCGTGGTGTTCATCACATCTTCTAAGGCACGGGAATATGGCGATCCCTTCTCCCTGGATCTCCGTATTCGTTCAAGCAGGGCAAATGCTGCATGGCCTTCATTGAGATGGATAATGGAATGGCTGATACCAAGAACGTGCAATACCTGCATGCCCCCGATTCCAAGAACAATCTCCTGCAGCAGTCTCTGGTTCTTGTCTCCGCTGTACAGACGTGCCGAGATTGTCCTCATGGAAGGTTCATTCAGACTGATATCGGTATCAAGGAGATACAGCGGGATCCTGCCTACCATGACTTTCCAGACTGCGATATAGAGAGGGGGATTTATCATGGGTACCTGAACGATGAGTGGTTTTCCCTGTTGCAGACAGACCTGCATAATAGGAGCTGCCCTCCTGTCGAGTACTTCGTCAACAGTATGCTGCCACCCGTCATCATCGATGACCTGGCGCATGTATCCTTTCGGATACATGAATCCGATTGCGACAAGGGGCATGCCGAGATCGCTGCATTCCTTGATATAATCTCCTGCAAGAAACCCAAGACCGCCTGCATAGAGTGGCAGGGAATGATGCAGTCCGTATTCAGCTGAGAAATAGATGACAGGAGAGCACCCATCCATTGAAACGTTTTGGGAAAACCAGCAGTTTTCATCCTCTATATCAGAATAAAAAGCAGATATAACGGCATCATAATGCCGTAAAAACAGTTTGCTCGTTGCTGCCCGGTTGAGGCTCTCTTCGGGGAGGGATCGAAGCATCTTTATCGGATTATGACCGCTTGCTTTCCAGGCAGGACGGTCCAGCAGCTTAAACACCATCCTGGCTTCCGGGTGCCAGCTCCACCAGAGGTTATAGGCGAGATCAACAAGATGAAAGATCCGTTCCGGAACATGGATGAATTCTTTCTGAAATGAGATGGTCTGATCCCGAAGGTTGGTTGATCTCATCTGTAGTACTGGGATATACTGGATTATAACCTGTGGGAGTACCAACCCGGTTTTTTTAATCTCAAAAAACGATGGGAAACATTGGTATGAGAGTATCTCCTACCGTTAGGATATGGCACGATGGAAATGCACCAAATGCGGATACCTGTACAATGAGAGTATGGGAGATTCTGCTCACGGAATCCCTGCAAATACACTTTTTTCTGACCTTCCTGATAACTGGGTATGTCCCCGCTGTGGGGTATCGAAGATTCGCTTTGTCAGGAAGGAATGAAACGACCGGGGCACCGGGTTCTCTCTCCCGGTAATCCTGTCCTTGTATCTGCAGGCATTTCGCAGATAGGATTGAGTCTTCCAAAACGATTTCCTCCTCTCCTCTGACGGTAATCTCCCTCTTACAGCATATTTAATACCCTGCAGATAAAAAAGAAATTATGCCTGATATCTGCATTGGCTTTGAAGTCCATCAGCCATTTCGTCTTAACACACAGTTTCATCCGGATCCCGGGATCCCGAACAGTGATTTATTTGAAAATTACTGTAATGACAGTACCCATATCAACCAGAAAGTACTGGAACGGGTCTCACATAAATGCTACATCCCGGCAACAGAAACGATTCTTGAGAATCTCGATGAGGGATTTCACTGTTCATTCTCCCTGTCAGGAACCCTTGTCGAACAGTTACAGAGATGGAATACTGACGTATTATCCCTTTTTGAGAACGTTGCGTCCCATAAAAATACCGAGATCCTGTCACAGACCTATTACCACAGCATTGCCGGTTGTTTTTACGAGAAGGCAGAATTCGAAGAGCAGGTGCGGATGCACCAGGATCTCATGCATGATCTCTTCGGGGTTGTTCCCCGGATCTTTGAGAACACAGAGTTTACTTTCAATAACGAGATAGCCCGCCATGTCCGTGATCTCGGGTTTAAAGGAATCTTTACCGAGGGTGTTTCCCGGATTTTAGGCTGGAGAAGCCCGCATTATCTCTACTCCTGCAATGATCTCCCGGTATTTATGCGCAACGTCCAGTTGTCAGATGATATTGCATTCCGGTTTGCAAACACGTCATGGGATATGTATCCCCTCATGGCAGATTCGTATGCAGACTGGCTTGCGACATCGTCCGGAGAGTTAATAACGATATTTATTGATTACGAGACATTTGGTGAACATTTCTGGAAAGAGACAGGGATATTTAATTTCCTTCGGTCCCTCCCACAAGAGATGAATAAACGGGGAATAAAGACGATTCTCCCCAGTGAGGCGGTGCAGAAGTATCATCCCATGGATAGTATTGATGTCCCGCACACGATATCCTGGGCTGATATCGAGAAGGATACCTCTGCATGGCTGGGCAATGACCGGCAGCTGGCTGCATTCTCGGCTGTTGAATCAGCCCGGTTTTATCCGGCGAACAAGACGGTGTGGCGGTACTTAACGACAAGTGATCACTTCTACTACATGGCCTCAAAGTACGGCACCTGTGGGGAGGTGCATACCTATTTCAGCCACCAGTGTATCGATGAAGCATTTAAGACCTATATGAGTATCCTTTCTGATTACGAGGAGCGATCCCTCCCGTTTATGAAGAATGAGAAGGCCGCCCGGATATTGCGGGTATTACCTCCTGAGAAGGCATTCCATTTCTCTTCACCGGCAGGATACATCGGGTACTCGGCATATAATCTTGACCAGTTCTGTGAACTGCTTCCGATAATTCCCATGGACTCCCTCGAGTATCATCTCAAAGAAGGCCATATCTCCCGGTGGATACGGGAGGTCCTCGGGGATGATGCCCTAGCAGATGAGATAGGAGGATATCATGAACGTCACGAGATTGCAGCAATCGTCTCTTCCTGGCGTGATTCCCTATGGACCCTCGTAGGATAGCCTTCTTCTGCTGGGAATCCCTGTACGGTGACCGGGTCGGTGGACTGGCGAGTGCAGCGACTCAATTGAGCACCACTCTTGCAGCTACCCATGATGTTCATTTTTTTACCAGGGGAAAGAAAGATGACCAGGTAATAAACGGGGTCCATTACCATTTTTGCATCCCAAAAGGCGAGAACATCATTGCATACTGTGACTCGATGAGTCACTTGGTAAAGGAGCAGTTTCTCATCGAGGATGAAAAGAAACCATTTGATATTCTCCATTTTCATGACTGGCACGCAGTCGGAGCACTGCATGACCTGCAGGAGAGAAATACGGTCTTTTCGTATCATTCTACCGAGTATGGCAGGAACGGGAACCAGCACGGTGACTGGTGGGAATACCGGGAGGTATCAGGAAAAGAATGGTACGGAGGACTGATTGCAAAACGGATAATCGTGGTCTCACAAACACTACAACACGAAGTGGAGTGGCTTTATCATGTCCCTTCCTGGAAATGTGAAGTTATTCCGAACGGTATTATTCCACGACAGTTCCGTGCTGATATCGATCCCGGTGAAGTGAAACGATCGTACGGGATTCACCCGTATGCACCACTCATCCTTTTTATCGGACGGCTCGTATACCAGAAAGGACCAGATATCCTGATAGAAGCGTTTCGTGAAGTGCACCGGTACCGGTGGGATGCGAGACTGATACTTGCCGGTGACGGAGGAATGCGGCAGTACCTGGAGCAGCTCGCATCCGGTCTCCCGGTGCAGTGTATCGGGTATGTCAGTGATTCTGAGTACCTCCGTCTCTTAAACGCCTGTAATATGGTCGTCATTCCCAGCCGGAATGAACCCTTTGGTCTCGTACTGCTGGAAGCATGGAGTGCCGAAAAACCAGTCGTTGCATCGTGCGTTGGTGGATTATCTGAAAATATCACCAGTTCTGTTGATGGTATCACGGTACACCCGGATCCCGGTTCTTTGGCATCGGGAATCCTCTCATTGTTGCATGAACCGCATAATGCTATAGCATACGGAAAACGCGGTCGCAGAAAGGTGGAAGAACATTTTTTATGGGAACCCATCGCAGAACGGGTGACGGATCTGTATTGCCGGATGCAGTAAGATCTACACCCTGATACGGTCTCTTTTTTTAAAAATATCGTTACTATTCAGTAAAAAGAACTCTCTTATGTCATAACTCAGATCCTGATTTTTGAGAAGAACATCATCATTTTCGGAATTCAAAGACAATCAAAAGATTGTCTGCCGCCATGATATTTATTAGATCTAATAAAAGAGTTCATTTTCTAAATGAGATTGAACTATTAGTAAAGATACTGAGGCAATACAGCATCTTCTTACATGATAGAGATACACCGATTTAAAGATTGTATGCCGTTCTTCTTTACCTATCTATGGTAATGCCGTTCTTCTTTTCAACGAAGAACAGGTATTGCAGCCCTCATTTTTATTTGAGTGACAAAACCTGCGGGAGAGCATCTCTGCATGTTGTATGTACCACTATCCGCTTTTGGTTGCTGCACTCTGGTATTTACCGTTTATGGGCCCTTGCAACGGCCGGATATAATGATTCATAGAGGGAAGATCCAAGTGCGGAAAGAAGGTAATGGTATTTAGAGATGGGCTATTTTCGTTTTTGATTCCAGGGGACAGGAGTTTTTATGGTCCTGACAAAACCGGTACGAGGGATGATTAAGCCATGGCCAGCGAGGAGAGGCGGTGGTGCTTTGGGCAGAGGAGAGG
>JAFGOM010000025.1 GCA_016926505.1 Methanospirillaceae archaeon | reverse complement strand
CCGGTAAAGACTGCCGATCTCCATATCCACAGCTGTTATTCCCGCTGTTCCTGTAATAAACCCCAAAAAATCCTCGATGCGGCGATACGGACCGGTCTCTCTGTCATCGCAGTTACCGATCACAATACCATCAGGGGAGCCGTGGAGGTGGCACGACTTGCAGGTAATGACGAGCGGATTGTTGTGGTTATCGGTTCTGAGATCCTGACAGACCGGGGAGATCTCATCGGTCTCTTTCTGCAGGATGATATCAGCAGTGTCAGGTTTGCAGAGGTGGCAGACGAGATACATGACCAGGGAGGTCTGACCCTGCTCCCCCATCCTTTCGACGGGAACCGGAGAACCGCCTGTTCTCCTACCAAAAACGATGCAAAACTCCTTGATGCGATCGAGATAGAGAATGGCAGGTACGCATCAGACATCCCCGGACAGCGGGCATGGGAGTATGCACAGGCTCATCATATCCCTGCCATTGGAAACAGTGATGCCCATTTTATTCATGAGATAGGCTCGATCCGGACCTGTTTTTTTGGTGATGATATACGGGATGCGATCCTCAAAAACCGGGTCAGGATCTGTGGAAAGCGCCCGTCCCGTCTCGGATTGCCGGTCTCAAAATTTCTTTACCATGTCAGAAGACAGGTATAAGGACCGGTATCCGAAACTTTCGGACGTCCTCTTCTGGTGCCGGGATAACAGGGTTACTCCGGTTCCCTGTTCTCCCCGCTCAAAGAAACCGGTCAGTGCCATCTCAAAACGGACCCTGTATGGTGACGATCCCGCTGGATCCGGGTTTTTAACGCCAACTCCCGAGCGATTGTCTGCGATAGATGTATTCTGGGAGCAGTATGGTGATGTTTATAACCATAACCACGTCAGCGTCAGCCTCGTTGCCGATCCCGGGTATAATCAGGGCAGAAATCTCTGTTGTCTTGATGTTGATACCGATGATCTCATGACCACCTTCCTTTCCAGTCCTCTCCTCTCCCGGTGCCCTGCCGTAAGCGGAGGAAAAGGGGTAAAAATCTTCTTTTTTACAGATTCCGTGCCGGTAAAGGGAATTCTCCAGTGGAAAAAAAGGGGTGATCTCCGCCACCCTGTCTTTGAACTCTTCACCTGGCATAAGCATGCCCTCATTTACGGGGAACATCCGGCAAGCAGTCAGCAACGCCCGGTTATGTACCGGTGGCTTTTAGGGATGCACCTCTCCCTCCC
This sequence comes from Methanospirillaceae archaeon, assembly GCA_016926505.1. Taxonomy (GTDB): domain Archaea; phylum Halobacteriota; class Methanomicrobia; order Methanomicrobiales; family Methanospirillaceae; genus JAFGOM01. Next base: position 6,228 of record JAFGOM010000025.1, on the reverse strand, counting down.
TCTGATCGTCTGGCAGGATCTTGCATTCCTGCTCCTTGATCTCGAGCAGCGGTTCTCTCTGTCTGCAACCGGTACCGTCGGGCAGCAGGATCTGTCAGGCTGGTTCTAAAAACCAAAAAAACTCCTGTTTTCCCCTTCTGTATAGTGCATGATGCTATATGGCAGAATAATCACCGGATCGGGGTTCTTATCAATGTCAGAGGACGTTCTACCGGTACGAGTGATGGTACTGCTTTATTATCCGGTTTCTGCCAGTACTCCTGATATCATTCTTTTTTTAATTTGGAAGCATTCCCGGCAGGTATAATGGGTTTGTCTGTTTTTCCTGTCTGCCATGGATCCGGGGGGTGAAATCAGGGGATGGGAAAAATGCGAATATTCAGGATATAAAAACGAAATACCGGGTCTGGTTTTTTCACTGCAGCCCAAGTCTCAAAAGGATAGAGAGCACAGTACCTGACCACTATGGGGACGGATCATCCGGTATCGGAACTACCTTACCGGCATGGTGCAGAATGGTATGCCTTGGCAGCCGCCATGCTCTTTGGTGCTGCGTATCCCTTCTCCAAACTTTTGTTGTCAGGGATGGGTCCGGTAACCCTCTCTGCTGCGGTATACGCAGGAGCGGCTCTTGCTACCGGGATATACTATTTCGGAACCCGGTTTGTCTTACCGGGGCGTGTCTCCCGTGAAACTCCCCTTCTGCAGGCAGATATTCCCTGGATTGCAGGTTCCATTCTCATCGGGTGTATCGGTGCAACGACGCTTCTGATGATAAGTCTGCAGTATACTGACGCTGCATCGGCTTCACTCCTCCTCAGTTTTGAGGGGGTGACCACGACACTCATTGCAGTCTGTATTTTTCGTGAGCATGTCGGTATCAGAGTAGGAATTGCTCTTTTTCTCATCACGACTGCCTGTCTTCTGGTATCCTATGAACCCGGGGCAGTCCTCGGGATATCACTGGGATCTGCAGGTGTGCTTCTTACCACGGTTGCCTGGGGGATTGAGACCAATCTGAACCGTCATCTGTCAGGCAGGGATCCCGTCCTCTTAAACTTCATCCGGGCCCTGATATCAACCACTGCTCTTTTTGGTATTGCCGCTCTTTTCTCTGAACCGATCCCGTCGCTTCCCTTTCTTGCAGGAGCCCTGATACTGGGTATCTTCTCCTTTTCAGGTATTGCTGCCATCTGGTTCTTTCTGGCACTCCGGGGTCTTGGTGCTGCACGGACCGGATCGATCATCGGGACGAATCCGGTTATCGGTATCATCGTCTCGATCTGTATTTTTCAGATCATCCCTGAAAACTTATTTTATCCTGCATTTTTGTGTGTGATCCTCGGGCTTGTTCTCCTCTTTTCTGAACAGCACTCCCACCTTCATATCCACGAGGACGAGAGGCACGAACACAGCCACAACCACCTGGATGGGCATCATTCCCATACTCACAACCCGTCAGATCCACCGGTGGGCAGAAACGGGTACCATTCCCACCTGCACCACCATGATGAACTCGTTCACAATCATCCGCACCGGCCTGATATCCATCACCGCCATTCGCACAAAAAAGAGATCTGACTCTACAGGATCCTCGGTCTTTTTCGCTCGCCGTCTTCTGGTTTTTGTGGCAGATATGGGAATTGTGTCTGTTACCGGGAAGCAGCGTATCTCATTCCTTCTTTTCGGTTTCTTTATGCAGATGGTCTGACAGATTCTGGTTTATATCATGAAAGGGATGTGCCAGATAAGTGCTTTTCATTCTTTGTTATGCCGCAAGTTCCTGATGATATCTCTCATCCTTTTAAGGACTGGAGAATTTTTTCTGCATAAGCGAGGATCTCGCTGCGATCGGAGAGGAGTATATCCCGGATTACTTCGTCATCGACCTTGAAATACTGATGCACCAGACGGTTTCTGAATCGTGCCATGTCAGAGAGGCTGCAGGCCTCTTTCCTCGTAATTATATCGTTTTTGACCATTACAAGGAAAGTGTCGGCGTAATCTTCAGGAAGTCTTTATGCATTATAGGTTATTATATGGCTTGACAGGTCCGGTACAGCCACAATTGCAACAAGAAGATGGTATTTTGCACTTACCCGTAAATGACGGTTTTTCATAAATTCTAAAATGCCATTCGATTCATCTCATCCAGGGCATCCATTGCACGTTAGAGTTCAGAACACAAAGGTGCTCACCACATCGGTGTCAGATAAGACCAAAGACTTCCCTCCTGTACCGGTTGAGATAATAAGAATAATCAAAAAACTCTCTTAAAACCCTGGATTGAAAGAAAGAATATGCTTTTTTACTGGAACAGAAAAGGAGAGTTCCTTTTTTTCATATCTGGCAGGAAAACCTGACTGAAGCGTTGTTACGAACCCGGATATCAACAGCAATGAACATGGTCTGATAGTTCCCGCTCAGGCTGCTTTTCATAATAGCGATATGGTTTGTACCTTTGATCCAGCACAAGTCCGATACCGATATCTAAAAAGGGGTATTTAGTAAAAAATCCGAATGCCGGTGCAGCAATTATCCCGGGCCTGCACGAGAGATAATCCCTGATATGCGAAAGGGTCTCCTCTTTTTCTTTATCAGAGCAGGTGTGGTGAGTGAGAGAATGCATATCCCAGGTATTCGTTTATGATCAGGGTTATCATAAGGATGTTATCTCATCTTAATGGTGAGACGATGTTATATTGAAATACCCTCAGCAAAGTATCCTCAGCAAAGAGCGGTATTTACCATTCTTTTTTCGGTCTCATTTAATCACCGGTGCCCGAATCTCCGTACATGGTCCCAGGCATCATGGTACCGTTCGTACGCTTCCCGGGTTTTGTAGATTCTCGTATCAGTCCGGCCAAACAGTTTCCTGTCCTCGCCAACCGGGCAGACCGTAATACAGATGCCGCAGGGAGAGATCGACCGCTCTGCGAGATCGGCACTCCGGCCGGTACAGGCGTCGGTATTGGTCTTTCCTGCAGGGTAATCTTCTCCTGATGGTGCCGGACCGGGCATGACAGGACACACTGCATGCACCAGGTACAGAGTTCCTCATTCATGAGCGGATCAGAGGGGATTTTGGCGGTGGTAAAGACCGATCCAAACCGCACTCTCGGGCCATACTCTCTGGTGAGGATACAGTTGTGTATTCCGAAGGTACCAAGACCGGCAAGAAAAGCAGCATGACGGTGGGAGAAGAAGGCAACCGGTTCCCGTCTGATTGCTGGAATGCCCCCGTACCCGTCCCTGGGGACAGGAACCAAAGGATATCCTTTCTCAATGAGCAACAACGCCAGGAGGTAGGTTTAATTGTCAAGCAGGCGGTTTACCGTGTTGTACTGTTCATGGTACCACAGAGAAGGTGTCGTCTCGAGTACCGGAAGATACACCGGAAGGTCGATGACGATGACCGTCTCAGCTTTAGGCCAGACTGACTGCGGGAAAAAGTGGCTGGGGACGGGGGGAGAAAACGGTTTTTCTTCCCACCGGGAGACTGCAGCGATTCCGATAAGAGGGATCAGTGTATCCCTGCACCATGCCAGTACTCTCTCCCTGATTGTCCGGGTCATACCATTCGTACTGATCACGTCTTGTCATATAGCGATAAATCCCTGCCTGAATCTGGCAGGGGAGATGGTAACCGTGCTGCAATGGTCTTAATGAGCTGATACGGGTGTAGATAATTACAGAGGAGAATCTGAATATTACGTTGAGGGCACATTATTTATAAACTGAATGTCTGTGCCCGATTCTTAAAACCAGTATACTTTCATGATGTATTGAATAAATCACTCTCCAATCACCAATGCGAAGTTTGTACAGTCCTTTAAATTGTCCAGTAAAACCTTCTCCTATTTCGGGATTAACCGATATTTTGAATTCTATTTCACGAATAATACGTTCTCCGGAAACTTTATCAATTTTTTTCAGGTCTTTTAGGACAGAACGTTTGTAGTTAATCTGAAACGGCAAGAGCGTTCCTCAATTCCTGTGATGAGATGATATCATCATCCTTATCCTGCATGCGATCAAGTGCAATGAGGTAATCTGCATATTCAGAGACATACATCTCCATGGCCTTTCTGATGAGATATCCTCTTGAACGTTCCAGAGTATTTGCCAAATCATCAATCTGATGAGCTAGGGTATCCGGAACTCTGACGGTGATGCTTGTAGTCATATTGGTTACAATGTAGTCATGTGAATTTAAATGATTTAGATGTATTCATTCCTCACAAAAAAGACAGTAAATGGTCAGATATCCCTATGAGCCTTATGGGTATACACGGGTTTGCCAATGGTTGCCCCTTTTACCACTGCAAGACCTGATATTTTCCTTTTCTGTTGAGAAAATTTCAAATCATATAACTCTAAAATGTCACGTTAGAAAATCACGCATCAGATCATATATAGAATGATCTTTATATAATAAAGTACAATATATAAGATGTGCAAAATCACGCTCAAATCCCGAAGTTGAAAACCTTCGAACGGCTATAGAATCACATATAGTCTTCATTGTAACGTTATTTGAACAGGCTCCCTTAAAAAATGCTTTTCTACACGGACACACAACTGCTGGGAAATAGCCCTTGAATACATAAAATGGCTCTTAATCAATCCTTCTCGGTGTCATTTAACCTCGATTTCTGACAACTGCAGTTGGGTTAATAACCAGTCATTTAGTCATTTTATGTCTAAATCACCTTGGGATTACCGATTATTGATAGGTTGGATCATAACCAACGGATGGTCTCTGATCGGAAAAAATGGTGCATTAGTCATCGACGAATGTGCCAACCCCAAGGCAGGAAATTATTCTGTTGGAGTATCCCGTCAATATTGCGGCAATATGGGGAAAGTTGAGAATTGTCAGGTCGGCGTCTTTTAGGCATATCTCAAGAATGGTTTTCGGTTACTTCTTGATTTTCGACTTTACCTTTTAAAAAAGTGGACATCTGACCCTATCCGCTGCATCGAGGCTGGGATTCCGACTGAATCGCGAACGTTTAAGACCAAAGCAGAGTTGGCATACGAATTGATCTGCAATGCAGTAAAAGCAAAGATCAAGTTTTCTCATGTTGCCATGGATGGGTTTTATGGCGAGCATCCCTGGCTTCTGACTCGTCTTGAAAATATGGATATCGTCTATATAGCCGATATTCGCTCAACAGAACGCGTAATTCTTGAGAAAACAGAGTATGGTCTTCCTCTAAAAAGGGGCATTCGTGGCAGAAAGCCAACACGGGTAAAAATCCTCAATTCGATTCCAATCGCCGTAGAAGAGGTTTCAAAATCTCTTACCAGATGGAAGAAAATTCGGATCCGGACATCTGCCGATGGATTTCTTGAGATCAAATTTGCGGCAATCAGGGTCTGGAGAATCGATAAAGATGTTTTGCATCCTCTACTGGTTTGGCTTCTTATTCGCAAAGAACTGGATGATTCAGATATCAAATAATCACTTTGCAATGCTTCCGAATTGTATACCTGGAATAGATTAGCAAGAATGCAGAGCGAGAGATACTGGATCGAGCGTTCATTTGAGGATGCTATCGCTATTGCCGGTATGGCCGATTATTGGTTATAAAATTAAAACGCGTGGCATCATCACATGGCTTTGGTTTTATTGGCAATGCTCTGGGTGTTGAATGAACAAAAGCATTTCCTGGGTGTTATAAAAGACACAACGCCACAGGACATTGTTAAAATAATCCAGGCTCTGATACCGTTAAAACCTAAAAATCTTTTGAGAACAGCAGAAATAATCATCAGAAATCATACGAATAGAAAACGGTCCCGCCGATCTAAAATAAAGAAAAAGAACAGATCCGTACCCGGGTAGTAGATCGAAGCCGGATGTGTGTGCTAGCTATCAAAGATAGCATCCGGCTTTGATTTATTTTATGGTTTTTCCATATTTAGTTCTTTTCATTCAAGATTTTCGATGGGTTCCGTTTTTTTTCTATGATATTTTTCTCACAGATTAGATAATTGATAATAGTTGACGAGGTTTAGGGGAGATTTATCTGACTGTCCCGGTATAACTTGACATTTTAGAGATATGTCAGAAGAAATTTTCATAGTCTTTGGGGAAATAAAAGATACTATGATCTAATATGTGCGAACGGTGAGTACCGCGATGATATCTACTGATGTGATATCACTGATTACTTCCCGAATCTCTTTGATATATCCCTTCCTGGTATCAGCATACGGATT
>JAFGOM010000024.1 GCA_016926505.1 Methanospirillaceae archaeon | reverse complement strand
GTACTGCTGGACATGCGGTTTTTCGATAATGAGATTGTCTTTGTACCGGTAATGGTCAGCAAGTTCTTTCGGGAAGAAGTCATGTATCGTTTTCCCGATGATCTCTTCCCGTGACATCCCGACAAGTTCCTCAAAAGCCTTGTTGCAGTCCTCGTACACTCCTTTTGTATCCCTGAGAAAGACCGGTGCTGCCATGGTGTCCATGAGTGCCTTTACGTAGTTGAGTTTCTCCTGGAGTTTCTTTTCAATCTCTTTTCTCTCGCTGATGTCAACAATTACCCCTACAATGCCTCCTACCGTCCCGTCAGCCTTCATAAGAGCAGTCTTTGAGAAGAGAACATCATACCGTATCCCTTTTGCATCGGTGATCAGGTACTCGTACTGCTGGACATGCGGTTTCTCGATAATGAGATCGTCTTTGTACCGGTAATGGTCAGCGAGTTCTTTCGGGAAGAAGTCATGTATTGTTTTTCCGATGATCTCTTCCCGTGACATCCCGACAAGTTCCTCAAAAGCCTTGTTACCGTCTTTGTATATCCCTTTGGTATCCCGGTAAAAGACCGGTGCCGGAATCGTATCCATGAGAGCTTTGACATAATTCAGATTCTCGGTAATCGATATCTCCATCTCTTTCTTCTCAGTGATATCGCGACCGACTGACTGATACTCAGTAACGACTCCGGTCTCATTAAAAACGGCAAGATCTGACCACTGTTGCCACCGGACTGAGCCGTCAGGCATAATTATTCTGTGCTCGATGATGTTTGAAGGATTATCCGGGGTCAGTCTTTTGAAGTGATCTGCTATCTTTTTCTTATCTTCACCAGGAACATTGGGAATGAAGATGCGTCCCATGAGTTTTTCGTAAGGGATGCCATAGTATCTGCAGAAGGCTTCATTCGCAAAGACATGGGTTCCATCGGGCAAAAAACGGCTGATGAGTTCGGTCTGGCATTCTACGACAGCACGATACCGTTTTTCACTGGCAACCAGTTCGTTTTTGGCGCGTTTTTGTTCAACCGTTTTCCTGATAAAATTTACGAGTTCAGCAAAAAGGGCCCTGTTGTTACCGCCTTTTTGAAGATAGTAGTCTGCACCGAAATTAAGGGCCTCGATGGCCACCTCTTCCCGTCCTCTGCCGGTAAAGATGATAAACGGGATGTCAATCTCGCGGGACCGGATCTCTTTGAGGAAAGATATCCCGTTCATTACCGGCATCTCATAATCGGAGATGATAACATCGTAATACCGGTCCTGAATCATCTCAAGTGCGTCAATTGCAGATTCAGCAGTATCTATCTCGTAATCCTCCATCCGCTCGATAAAAGTCTTACTCATATCAAGAAGAACCGGTTCATCATCGACTATGAGAATAGAAACCACGATAATTATACTATCTTTTCTGATTGCTATAAAAAGCATCACTATTTTCTTTAATGCCTGTTTTGGGAAATGGAACTGTTCTGTTTCTTCTCTTTCTCTCTCTGAATGTGGTAATGATAAAATTCTGAAGCCTGAAGTTTTTTAATGAAAGATGTGTGGGGTGTATATCTGTATCGGTGAAAGGAGAACCGTATGATTCCGGTATTACATCCGGTTAGTCACTTTTCTCTTCTGCAGATAGTACTACAGTTTTTTTAAAGATCTGTTTTTTTTAAAATACCATATGAAAGGACTGAAATAGTGGTATTGGAAAATAGTATCAGATTCAGGTGGCTTATATGGGTGCATTGGAAGAGTATCTGGAATGGAGTAATCTCCCTGTCGATATCATCAGGCTGATTCGTTTGTTTGCAAACGAGACCGAGATGCTTCGGAAAGCGTTTCTTAAGAACCAGACCTATTGTTCCGGACGGAACGCATCAGGTGAACAACAGGCAGCCATGGATACATTCGCTGACAAAGTTCTCGTCGATCTCTTCTCAAATTCAGGTCTGGTGCGTGAACTTGCCTCAGAAGAGCAGGATTCCCTTATCCGGATTCCTGACTCAAGCGGTACTATTGCGCTGGTAATGGATCCTCTGGACGGTTCATCACTTATCCAGACAAATCTTGCCGTTGGATCTATTATCGGGTTGTATGCAGACGGCGATGTGCTTCAGAAAGGGAAAAACCTGACCGCCGCGCTCTATTCTCTGTACGGACCAATGACGGTTCTGGTAGTGAGTGGGGGAAAGGGAGTACGGAGTTTTGCGTTCGATCCCGATGTCGGGGACTTTGTTGTTCTCTGTCAAGATATCATGATACCAGAAGGGAAACAGTATGGTACCGGGGGTTTACGGAATGAATGGACTCCGGAACACACCTCAGTTATCAGGTATTGTAATGATATGGGATTCAAGATCCGGTATTCCGGATCCTTTGTGGCAGATTTCCATCAGATCCTGGTATATGGTGGATTTTACGGTTATCCTTCCCTGATAGGAAGGCCGGAAGGAAAATTACGTCTTCTTTTTGAAGCAAACCCTCTCGGTTTTATTGTCGATCAGGCAGGCGGCCGGATCTCGGACGGGAGACGAAACCTCCTTCTGGTAACCCCTACCTCAATACACCAGAAGACACCTATCTATGTCGGCAGTACCGGTGTCATCGAAAAAATTGAAGAGATATATGCAGAAAAACGCGATGCGTAACTGGTATGGTTATCATATAAAACCGGGTTCCTGTTAAGACCAAAGGTACGGTGTCAGATAATCCGGTATTTTTCTTTGAATATCATTTTTTCCTGATAAGAGCGATTCGTTGGCAGGATCCGAATTTATCCTTCTCTTTTAGCATCAAAAGCAAACCTATTTTAGATCTGTGGTCATTATATTCCAGCAGAATGGTCAGCAGTATCGTACTTCCAATAAAGAAAGTTTTTTCCCTGGTTGACAGTGTTGTGAGCGTCGAGATTAAGGATGAAGGAAAGATCGTACAAGGACGCCTGATAGCCGTTGATGAGTATCTGAATCTTCAGATGGAGAACTCAAAAGAGTATACCGATAATGGTGAACGTGACCTCGGAATCGTTGTTATCCGGGGAAATAACATCCTCTCGATCGCACCGGTAGTATGACCGAATTGACTGAGATCGAGATTCGGGCACTCAAAGCGATAAAATCAAGCCCTGATGGTATACTTCAGAGTGAACTCTGGAAAGAGCTCGATGTCGACAGCCGGAAATGTTCCCGTATCGTAAAGAAGCTCCTTGAATCAGAGAGTGTTGAACGTATTGAATATCGCCAGGATGGTATCAAGACCTACCGGCTGATTGTCAGGAAGGGACCGATAGATCCCGGTTTCCTTATGGCAGGCGATGAACTGATACCCTGTGTCGCGTGTGAGCTGGAATGTGTTATTGAAGAATGTCCATTCCTGCTTGACTGGATGTATCAACTCGCGATTGCAGATGCCGGGGGAAAAGAATAGGTTTTTTCCCTTTTATACCCCCGAACG
>JAFGOM010000023.1 GCA_016926505.1 Methanospirillaceae archaeon | reverse complement strand
TCAGAATAAGATCGAATAATCCTGACCCTCCATTTATACAACTTTTCTCAGAGTAAGGTATATCACAAAGATCAACCTATTTCTCTTTCATCAGAGATTTGTAACACAATTTTGAGGTGAAAAATGAGACTAAATCCATCTGTATGGCTGTCAGTGATACTGTGTGTAATAATTATCATCTCATGCATCAGTACCAGTGCATCAGCCGCAGGAAAAGCCATGACCGAAGGAGACACTCTTCTCAAGACAAAAGATGTAAGGGAGATCCTTCCCATTGATGGAAAAGGGATCGTTGTCGGGGTAATATCTGACTGTGCAAAGAGTTATGCAGAAGCGGTACAGTCAGGTGACCTCCCTGATACGGTTAAAATTCTCTCCAGTGAGTGCACTCAATGCACTAATGAAGGAACTGCAATGCTTGAGATCGTTCATGATATTGCTCCCGGTGCTACCCTTCTCTTTCATGATCCGGGATGTGGACCTGATGATAAATTAAAGGAAGCATATGATGCCCTTGTTGATGCGGGAGCCAATATTATTGTCTCAGATCTTGAGGCTCCAAACTGGCCTTTCTTTGAGGATAATGATGTTGCGTTGCATCTTGCCGATCTCTTAAAAAAGCATCCAGATCTTATCCTGGTTGCTGCAGCAGGAAATTTTGGAACAAAGCACTACCAGGCTGAATATTCCCAGCAAAACGGCATACATAGTTTCTCAGGAAAACCAGGAATTCAGGTTGATCTCCCCCTAAACAAAGGACTTCAGATCTTTTTCCAGTGGGATGATCCTTTTAATTCAGCTGAGAATAAATACAAAGTCCAGATAGTCGATCGGGAAACAGGGGAAGTTAAAGCAGTTGGAAAGAGGGACATTACTAATAGAGAGGCTGCGTACCAAACACTAGAATACCGCCGTTATAGGGAAGATGATCCGGCAAAGGTAGAGATTCAGGTCATTGCAGAGGAAGGAGTTGCACTCCGAAACATTGAACTGATAATTAATTATGAGAATGGCATATCTATAGACACTGCCAATCTAATCCCGGATGATTCTATATATGGAATCAGTGCAACTCCGGGAATAATCACCGTTGCTGCGTGTAAACCAACAGCCCCGGAGATCCAGGGTATCTCATCACGGGGAAAGATAACCATATCCCATCCATCCTCAACATCAAGAGAAAAACCGGATATCACTGCTCCTGATACTGTATCGGTTTCAGGGGCAGGAGGGTTTAAAACGCCCTTTGAAGGGACCAGCGCTGCAGCTCCGCACATTGCCGGGTTACTTGCACTTATATGGAGTAACTATCCTGATCTTTCTGCAGAACAACTAAAAGATGCTCTCTTTGCAACAGCAACCGATCTTGGTGATCAGGGATGGGATCAGGTCTATGGAAATGGTCTTGCCGATGCCAAAGCACTCTCTGACTATCTCTCAACAACCGCTGGAGAACCGATAGAACCAGGCGATATTGCAGAACCAGATATCACAGTCCCACCAACTCAGGCACCAGCAGACATCACATCAGGGATAACCAGGCCGGTAGTCATCACCAACCCGGGTTCATACAGCATTACAAATGATATAACAGATACTGGAGAAGTTATCATAGATATCACCAGCTCCGGGGTAACACTGGATGGAGGAGGACACACCGTTAGTGGGAGAATTATGACAAGCGGAATGGGAGATCCAACATTTCAGACCGCAGTCATGGTCCGCCCATCGCTATCAGATATCACCATTAAAAATCTCGAGATCGGTAATGCCTATAACGGTATTATGGTTGATTCGGCATCAGATGTTACTATCAGTGGATCCACTATAGATTACACTACAAATGGCATTGTGGTCCAGGGATCAGATGCAGTTACCATAGATACCTGTACTCTCACCGACAACGGAGCAAGCGGTATTATTCTCTCAGGGGGTACGACCGGGTCACAGATCAAATCAAGCGAGATCTCAGGCGGAGTCAATGGTATTGTTGTTGATAGAAGTATAACAAACGAGATTACCTCTAATACCATTCAGGGTGCTATTGATTCCGGTATCCTGCTTGAACATGATACCTCAGCAATCACCATTTCGAAGAACACTCTTTCCCAAAACGGCGAACATGGTATCGATTGCATCAGTGCTAAAGACGGAATTATTCTGGAAAACAAATTCGAAAACAACAAGTTAAACGGGATTATGCTCCATGGCAGTACAGGAAACACTATTGCCGGGAATACCTTCTCAGGCAATATGAGGGGAGTAAATGTCTATCAGTCTGATAACAACATAATCCAGGGCAACGAATTTTCAGGCAACCGCGGATCTGCTCTCATGTTCCAGCCTTCATCAGGTAATGTTGTCTCAGGAAATCTGATCACACAGAACCAGGGACAGGGGATCTTTATCATGTACCGGGTTGACCGTGACAGTAAGAACCTGATCTTTGACAACTACTTCTCCAATGAGGTAAATATTGGGATTGAAGATGGCGCAGACAGTAATTATGACTATTATATTCCCCAAAAAGAAGGGGAGAACATCCTTGGCGGCGAGAAACTGGGTGGCAACGTCTGGTGTTCCCCGTCAGGCCAGGGATTCTCAGAGATCTGCACCGATGCTGATGATGACGGGTTCTGCGACACCCCGTATACCCAACCCCAGATTGTTGATAACCTGCCGCTCAAATATTCCGGCGAATTGGCAGGATATATGACCGTTTCTGTAGGTATCGTCCCCAAAGTTCCAGAGACCGCAGATGACTGGGCAGATGAAGGGATACGACTCCGTGATAAGGGAGATTATCACGGTGCAATTGCAGCTTTTGATGCAGCCCTTGCATTAAACCCGGCACATGAAGAGGCCTTGCGAAGCAAGGCTCTTGCCTATGCAAAACTGGAGATGATGCCTGAGGCCATCACTGCTATTAATGTTGCCATCAGTTATTATCCGAACTCGGTTAAGATGATCCAGACAAAAGGTGATTTTTATCTCGTGGATATGCAGGATTACCAGAATGCCGTCGCAGCCTACGAGCAGGCACTTGCCATCGATCCAAAGGATGTCCATTCACTTATTAACTTGGCGTTTGCAGTGACAAGGCTCGGAGATACCCAGAAGGCTTTTGATATCTACAAGCAGGTGCTGGAGATTCAGCCAGATCTTGCTGATGCCTGGAGTAAAGCAGGAAATATCCTGTACAAGATGGGCAATTACGATGAAGCGCTGAAATATCACCAGAAGTCGACTGAGTTAACCCCTAACTCGGCTCTGTTCTGGTATAACACCGGGCTTACCCTCCTTCAGATGGGGAAGTATGCTGATGCTGCCCAGATGTTTCAGAATGCCTTACTGATTGATCCTCAGTACGAGTCTGCACAAAAAGGTCTGCAACAGGCACAACAGTTGGGTGCCTGAATTTCTTTTTTTTATTTATACGAACCAATCAAGAGCGTCCTTGTTGGTTGATTAACATAATGATGATCAATAGAAGATACCGGAGTCAATCCGGGATTATTCATCCATTATGATTTTTTAAATAGATAAGCAGGATAATGAATTGTAAATAATCTTAAATCTTTTTATTTTTTCCAGAAAATTTCAATTTCATTATGGAATATCTCGCAATACCCTTCATAACACTAATGATGAGTTACTCTCAACTCATCTGATTTTATGGATCATGTTTATTAGAGATACTGGTATAATAGGTACCATATGAACAGGAAAATGATTAAAGTGTTCATCGGACTTGTAGTCATATGTACACTAATGGGCTTTGTCGCGGCCTCAGATTACGGGTACGGGTCAGAGATACCCTCAACCGGATATCCGGGTTCCTCAGGGTATGGTAGTTCTACCTCGATATCATCCTCAACCTCTATTAGTATGGGAGGGTCAAGTTCGATGGGTAAAATCCCATTCACTCGCGGAGGATACTCATGTTATAACAATCCTCAGTGCAGAAATCAGATCTGCACTCCAGTCTGTACTCAACAGTGTACTCCTCAACCACCATGCTGTGAACAGGTCTGCACCCAGCAGTGTACTCCTCAACCACCATGCTGTGAACAGGTCTGCACCCAGCAGTGTACTCCGGTTTGTCAACAGGTCTGCACTGAGCAGGCACCTGTCTGTCAACAGGTCTGCACCCAGCAATGTACCCAGACCCAAACAACCGGATATGGAGGATGTCTCTGGGGTGGATGCACAAACTGGGGCATGGGTGGAGGCTATTGTACTGACTGCTGTGATTACTGTAGCCAATATTCATCCTGGAACCGGAATTACATGTTTATGGCAAATGAGACCGAGATAGAGGATGTGACCGGGGAATGGGAGACTGATACCTTCGGACCGCTCTCTATGAAACTGACCGGTGATGATATCCTTCGGGGATACTATGAGGTTGAAGGATTCAAAGGATACATGCAGGGCGACTTTGACGGTAATAAAACACCCAATGTTGTAGGATTCTGGTGGCAGGAGCCAACATTTAAGCCCTTTAATAATGCCGGAGCATTCTCTATGACCTTTGACTTTGAAGGGGCAACAATGGAGGGAATTTATGCCTATTCAGATGGAACATGGACTTCTTTTACCGGGACAAAGGTATCTTCCCAACTCACTGAAGATATGGAAGATATCCTCTATGACATGCCGGAATATACCGCAGAGATCTCAGAAGAATTACAGGATAAAGTGATCAACGCGCCAAATCCAATCGAGACGAATCCGTTGAATGCGGCATCGGTGGAGGGATAAAAATGAACCAAAATATTGTGAAAGTATTTATCTGGCTCATTGTGTTGTGCACGCTAATTGGTACCGTTGCAGGGTACATGCTGCCAGAAACACAGACCATGTCAGAGATACCATCTGCCAGCTCTTCAGGTATAGGATCCATTCCATCTACAAGTTCCGGATCATCAGGGATTGGATACTTACCACCCACAACCTCATCAGGTATGCAATCCGTTCAATTCTACCCTGGTGGTTATGACTGCTATTACAATCATAACTGCGGAACCTGCGTAGAATGTGCGCAACCAAGTGTCAGCTGTACCCCGGTCTGTACACAGCAGTGCACTCCTCGGCCTCCATGCTGTGAACAGGTCTGTACCCAGCAGTGTACCCCGGTATGCCAGCAGGTCTGCACCGAACAACCTGCAATCTGCACCCCGGTCTGTCAACAGGTCTGCACCGAACAACCTGCAATCTGCACCCCGGTCTGCACCCAGCAGTGCACCCAGACCCAGACAACCGGTTATGGATCATGTATATACGGCGGTTGTACAAACGTTGGGTGGGGTGGAGGATACTGTACTGACTGCTGTGATTACTGTAGCCAATATACGTCCTGGAACCGGAACTATATGTTTATGGCAAATGAGACCGAGATTGAGGATGTAACCGGGAAATGGGAGACTGATATCTTTGGATCGCTTTATATTAAACTGACCGGGGACGATATTCTCAGGGGTATGTATGAGGTTGATGGATACAAGGGATACATGCAGGGAGACTTTAACGGTAACACAACACCCAATGTTGTAGGATTCTGGTGGCAGGAACCTACCTTTATGCTCTTTAACAATGCAGGAGGGTTCTCAATGACCTTTGACTTTGAAGGAGCAACGATGGAGGGCATTTATGCATACGGTGACGGTACCTGGACCCCCTTTACCGGATCAAAGGTAAATTCCCAACTATCTGAAGAGATGGAGGATGCCCTGTATGATATGCCTGAATACCCAGGAGAAATATCAGATATTGAGGAGCAAAAGATCATTGATGCACCCAATCCAATCGATACGAACCCATTGAGTGCGGAATAGAAGAGCAATCACCTCAGCGATTTTCAATTACATCGCTGATTTTTATCTCTCACTTTTTTTCCTTTATGCCAAAGGGTTTTTCCAGAAAGATATCATCTCAATTCTTTAGGATCAATAGACAATAATACACATTTTACTAATAAGTAATTCTTCCAAAACCTATCAGAATGTTTGATTTTTCATTAATCTGCACAGAATGCCTGATTTTTCTCTTCGATCTTATTTATCCCTAGGAGGCTGTCCGAGAACTATACTTCTTAAATTTTTGAAAAATTGGGGCTCAAAACATGACCTAAATTTGAATTAAACTTCAAAATGATTAGTAGAAAAATGCAAACTACTATTCTCGCACACCCTCCTAGCAATAGTCGAGGTATGGGTCCCAGATGTTTCACATTGTCATGGAATGCTTCAAACTGCCATATCTCTGGGTTATAGCCGCATGTTCCATTAGGGATACTCCAAAAAGAGGGAGTATCTTTTACGCAATCCATTTAATCAACTTCATGTCACAGGATAATATAATCACTATTACTCTTTATCAGGTGAGATTCACAATAACTTGAATCCCTCATTTTAAAACCCTTATATCTTTTATTTTCAATAATAAAGGTAAAATTGATGTCTTATATCCATTTAGAGCCCAACCAGAACTGACCAGAAACCCTCTGCAGGATGTAGTTTAGGCTCTTTATCAAAAGAAAATCTTTAATGCCTATACTAAAGAATACTAGCATATGAACAGAATCTTGGTACTTTTGTTCGTAGGGGTCATGGTATCATGTACCCTTGTTGGTACAACATCAGCACAATTTGGGTGGTTCCCGGGTGGCTACAGTTCATATACCCATATGCAGAACGCATTCTGGGGACCTGGAGGAGGAGGTTTCAGCTCCTACACCCATATGGCAAGCGCCTCTAATTGGGGGTGGGGTGGAAGATATAGCAACTTCTTCTCCTCATATAATAGAATGTTCGCATTCATGGCAAACGAGACTGAGATAGAGGATGTGACCGGTGAATGGGAGACCGATCTCTTCGGGCCGCTCTACCTGAAATTAACCGGTGATGACATTCTCCGGGGGATGTACGAGGTTGAAGGATACAAGGGATACCTGCAGGGCAACTTTACCGGGAACTCGACACCCAATGTTGAGGGACTCTGGTGGCAGGAGCCTACATACCAGCCACTCAACAATGCAGGTGGATTCTCAATGACCTTTGACTTTGAAGAGGCCACGATGGAAGGTATCTTTGCCTATGCTGACGGAACCTGGGCTCCCTTTACCGGTGAGAAAGTCTCAGCAGATCTCTCTGAAGAGATGGATGAAGCACTCTTTGATATGCCAGAGTATAACCCTGAGATCTCAGAAGAGGAGATGGAGAAAGTAATCGATGCTCCAAATCCCTATGAGACAAACCCGTTGAGTGAAGAAGCAGCAGAAGAAGAGGTCATTACAGAGGAAGAAGAAAGAGAACTGATTGAATCTTAAAACGGCTCACTCCTCTTTTTTTCCGCGGACCGCAACCATGATGTTGCACCTGTTAACTCTCTTTTTTTCTGATTCAAATCCGGTGAACCAGAAAAGAATAATTGACTCCTCTTTTTTAGTCAGTATCCTGCTTTTCGTTACTCACTCCTCATCCATCCTTTTCTCTGATTCTATCGATCCCCTTCTCTTGAGTTCCCGGTGAACAATCAGCGATCCTGAGATGGATCCAAGAATAATATTCATGTAAAAGGTCACAAACCTCCAGAGCAGAACGAAAATTCCAAGCATTGCTGACGGGACCAGCAATGAATACAGGGAGGAGGTTGATAACTCAGTGATACCGGATGAACCGGGGGTGAGGGGTATCATCATAACAATGGCGATGATAATCTGAAAGAAGAAAGAGAGCAGGATATAGGGATCCAATCCTAGTCCCATGAGAATGACAGATGCAACCAGAAATTCTGTTATCCAGAAGAGAGCGGTTGCAACCCCTCCTGCAACAAGTCCCCACCCTGCCGATCCGGTAAACCGGGTAATACTCGAGAAAAAATTGTCAATTTCGGTATCTGCCCGCTCACACAAGGAAGGGGATGCAAACCGTGTCCGTGATAACCTGCAGACGGTCCAGGAGACCAGACGGATTAAGAAAGATTTCATCCGGACGGGGTATTTAATAGCAAGGAAGGGCACGAGAAGAACACTGACAAGGAGGATCCAGGCAACAATAATGAGAATTTTCAAAGAGATACTAAACGAATCCCATACCGACCCTGCCATCATCATGATCACGACTCCCATGAGAGTCAGCACTACCCCGTCAAGTACCCGCTCCATGATAACAACTGCAGATGCATCACCAACCTTTACTCCCACCCGGTACAGTTCATGCACCCGGACCGGTTCTCCTCCTGCCTGGCCCGGTGTTATTGTTCCTGCAAGGAGACCGGCAAGAACCATGTTCACTGCATACACAAGGCCGACCCGGTATCCAAGGGAGGAAGAAAGAAGTTTTATCCTTACCCCCCAGAGAATGAGTGCAAGAAGGCGAAACCCGATTGCAAGAAGCAGG
Organism: Methanospirillaceae archaeon; assembly: GCA_016926505.1. Taxonomy (GTDB): domain Archaea; phylum Halobacteriota; class Methanomicrobia; order Methanomicrobiales; family Methanospirillaceae; genus JAFGOM01. Next base: position 47,656 of record JAFGOM010000023.1, on the reverse strand, counting down.
AAAATAACATTGAAAGTAATGATGTACTCAATCGTCTCCGGAGTAAACGTCGTTGCAAAGATTATCGCAATAACTGAAAAACTAAAGAGCAGCGAGATCGCAAACAGGCTACGTGAAGAGAATCTCATGATTCATATCTCAGGCAAATTTTTCTGTTCTATGCAGGCTGGCGTACTGATGTACCTTCGTGCTTGTAAATAAGGGTGAATGAGTATATCAGGCTATTGAATGGATGATATGATAATTCCATAAAAAAACCGGGGGATGAGAACAAGAAATGCAGTCGGCAGCCAGAAAGAACAAGTCACGGGACTACCTGTTCCCTGCCTGTGCATCACGTACAATTTTGTTTTTCCCTTTCCTTTGAGATGTTTCTTCTGAAATGAGAGCTCATAGGTAACCACAATAAAACCAGGACGTTTTCCCTGACATGATACCATGATCTCAGTGATAATCCCCTCATATAACGAAGAAGACCGCATAGAACGATGTCTTCTTGCTCTGAAAAACCAGACGATCCCAAGAGAGATGTACGAGATAATCGTTGTTGACGGCAATTCTCAGGATAAAACACGTGATATCGCTGCTCGTTATGCAGATGTAGTCTTTATCCAGCAGTCTGAACGGGTGGCAGGAGCACGCAACGACGGGTTTTTACGGTCACGGTTTGATCTGGTCGTCACCACGGATGCAGACAGTATTGTCTCCCCCGACTGGATTGAGAATACCATTACAAGCTTTCAGGATCCCGGCGTTGTTCTTGCATTCGGCCCGGTCACACCCATTGAGGAAACGCAGAAGAACAAACGATACGCCCTTCTTTTTAACGGCCTGATGCGATTTGGTGCACTTACTCATCTGTATTACTATACCCTTGGATGTAATACTGCCTTTCGCAAGGAGGCCTTACTGCGGGCAGGGATGTACCGGATCTTTGATGCAGGGGATGATCTTGAGATTGCGGTACGGATGAGGAGGGAAGGGAAAGTCAGGTTTGTCCCGGATATGAAAGTCGGATTTGATTTTCGCCGTTATGATCAATTTGGATTCTGGAAGACCATCTATGAATGGTATTATATCGTACTGAAAGGGGGAATTTCAGACAAATATTCGTATACCAGGAAAGATTATCAGGATAAACCGTCTCAATAAGAGAAATCACCCACCCTAAAAAAAGATTTCAGAGATTATCCACGAAAAACTGTATCATTCGTCTGAGATAATACGGCTCGTAATTCACGTTATGGTTCTCGTTCGTGAGGATCACGAGGTCAAAGATTTTGCCTTCCTGTATCAGGGCATCTGCCAGCTGCATCGTCATGGCAGGGTGGACATTATCATCGAGATCTCCGGTCATCAGAAGCAGATCTCCAGAGAGATTTGCTGCCTTTTCTTTGGTGACCTGCTCCTCGTAGTTCTTCCCGTCAGGCATTCCTTCGTACTTCTCACCCCAGAAGGATGCATATAACCTGCTGTCATGATTGCCACATGCAGCAACGCCAACCGGGAAGAACAGGGGATACGTAAGCATTGCCTGTGCTGTCATAAATCCCCCTGCAGACTTGCCATAGATACCGACCCGCGAGAGATCAAGGTAGGGATGGGTTTTTTTGAGTTGCTCGAGTCCCGTGATATGATCCGGCAGTCCGCAATCACTCAGGTGTCCGTAACTTACATCATGAAATGACTTGGAACGGTATGCGGTCCCAAGCCCGTCGGTCGTAAGAACAACATATCCCAGCTCTGCAAGCATCTGACCGGTCCAGAATATCTTTGCGTTCCAGCTTACGTCGTCAGGATACGAAGAGCAGGTGATGGTTGTGTACGGACCGGGATAGACGATATCGATGACCGGGTACAAGCCTTCAGGGTCAAAATCCGGCGGTGTAAACAAAAGACCATACAGATCCGTTGATTTGTCACGGGCCTTGTACGATACCGGTTCCGGTGGTTCCCACCCCAGAGCGGTCAGATCTGATATATCAGCAGTTGCAAGGTGCATCAGACGATTCCCGTCAGCAGAACAGAGACGGGTGATAGTCGGGAGATCAACCCGTGATACCGAATCAACAAAGGTTTTTGTATCAGGAGAGAGGGAGATCTCGTGATCGCCGTATTCAGGGGTGATCAACTGCAGGCCGGTCCCGTCGGTCCGAATCCGGTACAGGTACCGGTAGTACGGGTTTCCTTCTTCGCGTCCGCTTGCAGTGAAGTAGATCAGCTGCCGGTTCTCATCAATCCCGAGAAGTTCCCTGACAACCCATTCTCCCTTTGTTATCTGGTTTTTCAGGGTTCCGGAAGCGTCATACCGGTACAGGTGACCCCATCCGTCCCGCTCTGAGAACCAGATGATATCGCCTGATCCGGTAACGGCAATGTTTGGTCTGGCTGCATACGCAAGGTTTGTCTCGCGATAGGTTGGTCCGGTCTCGGTGAGTATCCGGGTAACGCTGCCGGTCTCCGGATCTTCCCTGCCAAATGTAATGGTCTTCTCACCCCGTTCTATCCCGAGCGACCAGATCGTTTCAGAGGACTCATCCCACCATTGAAGAATGTACTCCCCGGTATCCATCAGAGATACCTCGGGCTGGGGATCTCCCCGTATCTTGGTAACCGTACCGGTCAGGATATTGATGACCACCGGCTCATACAGGGGAATGGAAGCATCACCCGGACAGGCAAACCGGTAGGAGTACAGAACAGGCTTTATCGTGTTGTTTTCCGGAACATCCTGCACAAGCCAGGTCTCATTCACCTTCCGCTGGTCTACGCGAAAAGTCCTAATCTTTGCTGAATCAGGTGACCAGACAAGATAGGGAACAGGATATTCACCGAGTCGCTCTTCTGTCACCGGGTAACTGACCGTTTCAGATCGCCTCGCGTAAAAGTAATCATCGGTCCCGTCTGTGGTAAGCCGGGAACTCAATCCTTTTTCTGTATCATATAAGAACAGATCATTCTCCTCTACGTAGGCAATATAGTGCAGATCAGGGGATCGAATCCCGGCATTCACCGGTCCGGGCAGTATATCTTCGGTTATCCGGTAATCCGGGAGACTACAGGTCCATGTACTTCCAAATGCAGTACTGGTAAAGGAGTTAAGATCCGACGCTATTGCTGTGACCGTTACCGGCATATGAGCGGGATCCACGGGTTTGCCGCTTGCAGAAGAGAGGGATGAAGCAAACCTGACGGTATCACAGAGAAGGGTTTTTTTCCGGGTCGTTGTGTTACAGAGGATATAATCAGTTGTTCTCTTTCCCCGGTCGGTATACCAGAAAAGATCGTCCCGTATCCATTGCGGAGTTATATCACCGTGATAGATGTGGTTCACGACATTGTCAGGGTAGTAGAACTCTGTCATTGCTATCTCTGATGGCGGGATATTTCTGAATGTATCTACCGCCATGGCAGGGATGATACAAAGAACAAGGAAACTGCAGATAATTGCGACAGCACAGTACAGGGATCGATCAGTCATATCTGGTAGAGGGATGAAAGACTATTTAATATTGCTGATGTGTAGAAGAAAGAAAGGATAGGTGATTTATTCGGAATGAGAATTACAACCATTACAATATTCCTGAGATCCCGGCTCGAACACATGATCTTCTATTGGAATTGACCTGATACAATAATATAACATAAATTATTTGTCTTATAAGGTTAATTTGCTGCTTCTTTACCAAATTATTAAAGATTGGTGCACCCAATACTTCCTATGCAACTCCAGGAGATCGTAGAGATAACCATCCTTCCCGGAATAACCCGGGACGGGAAACCGGAAGGATTTGACAGGATTGTAATCTCTCCTGGCGATACCCTCTCGATCGTCGGACCCACGGGTTCGGGTAAAAGCGCTTTTATCTCTGATATTGAGATGTTTGCACACCATGATACCGTCACGAAAAGAACGATTCTTGTAAACGGAACATATCCACCCGAGCATTTCATCAGGAACCCTGCACAAAAGCCGGTTGCTTTAATCACCCAGAATACCAAATGCCTCTCAGATCTCACGGTGCAGGAATTTTTAGGAATGCACGTCAGATCACGAAAGATGGATGAGACCGGCGTTATCAACCGGACCATCATCCTTGCAAACGAGTTTACCGGTGAAAAGATAACCGCCTCGGCCCGGATGACCTCACTTTCCGGGGGTCAGACCCGGTCTCTTATGATCGCTGATGCCATCCTGATATCAGATGCACCCATCGTCCTCCTTGATGAAGTTGAGAATGCCGGAATTTTCAAGGAAAAAGTGATCTCGTGTTTAAAGAATCACAGGAAATCCCTGATCTTTGTAACCCATGACCCCCTGATCTCACTCCTTTCGGGCCGGAGGATCGTCATGAAGAACGGAGGGGTGGACAGGATCCTCGAGCCGGGAGATGAAGAGAGAGAAGCCATTGCCTGGGTTACCAGGACAGATGAGACCCTGTGCCAGATGCGTGAGATGATCCGGGCAGGTGAACTCATCCGGAGTGTCAGTTGCGGATGAAACTTCTTATCATTGCCGGGCCTCCCTCGGCAGGAAAGACCACGGTTGCACGGCAGATTATCAAGCAGTATCTCCCGGATACCCGGATCTGTTACCTGAAAATTGATGTTGTTCGGGCATTTGAGGATATTGAACTGGCAGAAGAGTTTCACATCCCTACAAAAAAGGTGTATTCCGGGGATGTCTGTCCCGATCATGTCGGCATCCTTGTTCTCTCTGATGCAATAACCTGGGCAGAGCAGGAAAAAGCAGATATCCTCATTGTTGAGAGTGCAGGATTATGCCTGCGTTGCTCACCGTTCCTCACCCAGTCTCTCGGGATCGTTGTTGTCAGTGCCATCGCCGGGATCCATACCCCTTTTAAGATGAGTGCCATGCTCGGTCTTTCTGATATTGCCGTTGTGACCCATACCGATCTCATCTCACAGGCTGAAAAAGAGGTGTTTCGGGAGAGAATCTGTGAAGTCAACAACAGCCTTGATATCATCGAGACCAATGCCATCCAGGGAACAGGACTTCGGTATCTCTTCCGTGCAATAGAAAACCAGGAACCGGTACAGGATCCCGGTTCTATCACCCTTCTGGGTGCCCCGCCTTTGGGAGTCTGCACCATCTGTGTCGGGAAGCGGGAGATCGGATGGCAGAATCACTTCGGCATGATCCGTTCCCTTGACAATCCTGATTTTTCATTCAGGGGTGACTGATACGAAAGAGGAGTGGACCCCCCCGGGGCATGACTGCGGGCTCTGCGGGGCACCGGATTGTGAGACCTTTGTCAGACGGGTACAGGAGGGGGAAAAAGAGGAGAAAGACTGCCCTTACTATCACGGGCAGACCGGAAAACCCGAAGAGAAGTGTGATCCACGATCTACTGTCCGATATACCGGCATCGATATCATAGGCAATCACTATGATTTTATCATTGATCCCTTTGCAGGAGAGCCGTCAGCACGAAAGATCATCCTGCCGTTTCGGCCTGACATGGTGGAAAGGATGGATATCGGTGCGGGTGACACGCTCCTTGGCAGACCCATGGGTGCCGGGTGCCCGGTACAGCATGTCCTCTCAGTCCTGTCATCAGACCTGATAACCGGTCTTGTAACCTGCCACGTCGTATCTCCGATGATAGCACGAAATAATCCCGCTGCTGTCAAGGATATCAGGGCATACCATGTCATCGGGTTTGAGGGGATAGCACAGACGATCAAAAATCCCCCTGAATTCGGGAGAAGACAGCGTTTTCTGCCGGGATACTGCATGATGGATCTCTCCCATACCGGCGTTGTGAACATGGTAATTCAGACAAAAGCCGGGATGGTCGTCAGGGTAGAGGATATCAGAATATGAAAAAGACGATCCCGGAGATTGCCCGATCAATTGCTGACGGCATCGCCACGGTCTGCACGGCAGGTGAATTAAAAGACAGGGTCAGGAGAGACGATATCCCTACCGTGGAAGAGATCGATGTCGTCACCTGCGGTACCTGCGGGGTGATGTCGGGGACCTGTGCAGTCCTGACGATTCCGGTTGCAGAGCCCGGTGTTTTTAAAAGAGCTGATGCAATCACCATAAACGGTGTCCCGGCATTCCCCGGTCCCTGCCCGAACGAAGGGCTGGGGATTGTGGACTGTATTGTGTATGGTACCGCCCGTGCATCCCCCCGGTACGGTGGCGGCCACCTGTTTCGGGATATTGCCGGGGGCTCGGAGTTGCAGATCGAGGCAGAATCGAAAGGAAAGCGGTACGAGGCAACCATTTCAGGGCACGAGATACCCTATGCCCGGCTCTGTACCACGCGAAGTGCCTTTTGTAACTACTCTGCCTTTGTCAATCAAAAAGACAAAGAACAGGTTACGATATTTTCTGTCATCCCCTTTCCGGGTAACGCAGACGGGGCTACCGTGAGCGGATGCGGAGAGATAAATCCCCTTGCAAATGATCCGGATATGCGGTTTATCCATACCGGTACACCGGTTCTTGTGAACGGTGCACCGGGACTGGTTCTCGGGTGCGGAACCCGGAGCAGCCGGGCACGACCAAACCTTGCATTATCTGCAGATTTTTTTGGGATGGACCCTGAGTACATGGGCGGTTTTATCACCTCTGCAGGTCCTGAATGTCTCGTATCAGTCGGGGCTGCAATCCCTGTTACTGACGAGGATGCCCTCGCAAACCTTCTCATCCTTGACGAAGATATTCCCCTGCCGGTGGTGGATCTCATCGATCGCAGCCAGGTTGATATGACCCGGTATAGTCGGGTATGGCAGGGAACCTCCCTTACCGTTTTTGAGGAGCATGATGCCTGCATCTTGTGTACCCCGTGCCTGGCAGAACAATCCTGCCCGACCGGTGCCATCGTCTCCGGTCACCCTATTGATCCGACGCACTGCGTATCCTGTGGGACCTGCACCCGTGTCTGTCCGGGAAAAGTATACACGATGAATATGGGATCGATACCGGTTCTTGGGAGAGAGACCCCGATTATACTCCGGCAGTCAGACCGGAGGAGAGGAGAAAGAATAAGTGCTGACCTGAAGAACCGCATTCTTTGCGGAACATTTCAGATCCAGATATAGGTGAAAAGAATGGGAGAGTATATCCTGCAATGTCCGGTCTGCAAAGCCACAGTACCGGATCAGTATACCAATGAGTGTCCGAACGGATGCTTCGGGCTCCTGCAGCCACAGTATCAGGAGAAGCGGTTTGTTATTCAGAAAAAACATGCAGGGATGTTCCGGTTCACTGACTGGCTCTGCTGTCACGGGACCGTTTTAACCGATGCCGGACCGGTGACCTACCGTAGCGAAAATCTGGGCCCGGAACTGGGATTATCGAATCTGTACATCTGTTTCTCAGGATACTGGCCTGAAAGACAGGCAAACCTGGTAACCTGCTCGTTTAAGGAACTCGAAGCACTTCCGACCATGCAGAGACGTCTCGAATGTACGAACTCAATTCTCCTTGTCGCATCAGCAGGTAATACCGGGCGTGCATTTGCCCAGGTCTCGGCATATTCAGGAATTCCGGTGATAATCACGGTTCCGTCATCTGCAGTAGCAAGTATCTGGACAACAAAAGAGACCGATAATGTCTTTCTTGTCACCGTTGACGGGGATTATTCGGATGCCATTGCTGCCGGTAACCGGATCTGCGAAATGGAGGGTGTCATCCCGGAAGGTGGAGCAAAAAATCCGGCACGTCGTGACGGAATGGGGACTGCGATGCTTGATGCGGTATCGGTTATCGGGTCGCTGCCTGACTGGTATTTCCAGGCCGTGGGAAGCGGAACAGGGGGCATTGCTGCCTGGGAGATGGCACAACGCCTGATCCGGGACGGGAGGTTTGGTACAACGCTTCCCCGCCTGTATCTCTCGCAGAATATCCCCTTTATCCCGATGGTCTCGGCATACCATGCAGGGAGACGGGAAATAATCCCTGATACCGACATGCCTGATGCAGAGAATGCCACGGGAAAGGTATCTGCACCGGTTCTTACAAACCGGAACCCGCCGTACAGTATCTGCGGAGGGGTCTTTGATGCTCTTTCTGCCACCCGGGGAAAGATGAATGCAATCACCAATGACGAGGCAAAAAAAGCAGGGGCGTATTTTACCAGACACGAGGGGATTGACCTGGATCCTGCCGCTGCAGTCTGCGTTGCCTCCCTCATGCAGGCTGTTCGTGCAGGAGAGGCAGACCGCGACGAGACCATCCTTCTGCACATCACCGGTGGCGGGTACCAGAGGGTGAGAGAAGACTACCATCTCCTGCCGGTAGAGCCAGGAGCCCATATCGGAAAAGAAGAATCGGTAAAACAGGTATGTACACAGATACGGCAATGGATGGATGCCAGATGATTGAGAGAGAAGTATCGCGAATTCTTGCAGAAGAGTCAGTCAATTACGTTGTCTCCCTTCCCTGTGACAGGACGAAGAACCTCTGCTCTGTCTTACAAGAGGATTTTACCTATATTACGGTCAACCGGGAGGAGGACGGGGTTGGTCTCTGTGCAGGGCTTGCCCTCTCCGGCCAGAGGGCAGTATTGCAGATGCAGAGCTCAGGACTGGGCAACTCCTTAAACGCCCTGCTTACCTTAACCGCGTTATACCACCTGCCCCTTCCCATTCTTGCGAGCTGGAGAGGAGTATACCAGGAGAAGATACCGGCACAGATCCCCTTTAACCAGAAAATACCTGATATTTTACAGGCAACCGGCATATCCTGTACCATTGTTGCCGATGGCTCCCCGGAACAGATACGAAACGCGGTTGTACAGTCATTTGAGAGATCCGAGATCCATGTCATCCTTATATCACCGCAATTCTGGGAACAGAGTACTGACAGCGGGAGCGATCCTGCATTTCCTTCACGGGCACGCCAGGTCTCTCTTGCATATCATAGAGAGATCGTCGAACCGGAGATGATACGGGGAGAAGCTATCAGGGTCGTTGCACAGGAACTGACCGGTGAGCTGGTGGTGGCAAATATCGGCGTCCCCTCAAAGGAGTTGTATGCCGTACGAGATCGGCCGGAGAACTTTTACATGCTTGGCAGTTACACACAGGCGACACCCATCGGGCTTGGACTTGCTCTCGGGCAGGAACGGGACGTCATTGTTCTTGACGGTGACGGCAGCCTGCTTGGAACTGCGATTCTTCCCACCGTTGCATCAGAATCCCCTTCCAACCTCACGATCGTTGCACTTGACAACGGAGCATTTGGCAGCACCGGCGGGCAGATGACTGCTGCATGGAACAGGAGTGATCTTGAACTGCTTGCAATCGGTGCTGGCCTTACGAGAACCAGAAAGGTCCGGAATGAAACTGAACTGAAAGTGGCCCTTCATGAGAAGGGAGAAGGACCATCCTTTATCCATGTACTTCTCAAACCCGGCAATACCAAGGTTTCTGATATCCCGTTTCCTGCCCAAAAGATAGCATCCCGGTTTATGGAGATTATCAGATAAAAAGCATGACCGGTCACTCTGAACCGGGCTGGTTAATCTTTACTGCCAGGGTGACAAGCAGTTCAGAGACCTTCCGATCTGCAGGATCGAGTTCATGACACCGGGAAACCCAGGACCGGGCCGCAACCAGATCTCCGGTCTTTAAAAGACAGAATGCACGATATATTGCATACCTCGGGTCGTTGGGATGGCAGGACCCGATTGATTCAAGCAGTATCCGGGCCTCGTCGTACCTGGCAGCCTGATACATCCGTCGCGCTTCAGTGAACCGTGATTCAGTCTCGTACGGCATCGTATCGGTGATGCCGGATTTATACCTGGCATATGCATACCAGAAGTCGAGAAGATCGCTGGTATATCCATCGGCAAGCTCAGTCCGGATGATCCGTATCCCTTCATCATATGCCCCGTTCTTGATGGAGAGGTAGGCAAGAGAGATCCATGCATCGGTATCACCGGGATTGAGCGCAATTATCTCGTGATATACCGGAATTAGATCATCAATTGATCCTTCCCGAAGAAGGGTACGGGCTTTTTGTCTGAGCCGGGATACCTCGATATTCTCTCCGCTCTCCCTTTTCTGTGCGATATCCTGCAACTGAGAGACAAGCCCGTCAATCCTGTATGATACATCAGAGGTAAACCTTGTCTGGATATCCTTCATCTCCTCGATAACGAGTGCAGAGTCAATAACCTTCTCCTGGACGTCCCCGATGGTAACAAGAGATGAGTCCTTAAACTCGTGCAGGAGGGAGTTCTGCAGGCGGATCTCTTCAACGATTCGTGCTTCCACATCTGCCATCAGTGACTGTGTACCTGCTTTTATCTCCCCGATACCTGATTCCAAAGCCTCCTTTTCTGCTTCGATATCGGTTCTGACACCTGATTCTGCTGTCTTTATTGAGTCATTCAATGAAGAGACCTGTGTTTTTACCTCATCGATAACACGGTCCCGATCCTTTTCCTGATGATTCCTCTGTACCGCTTCAATCTCCCGTAAAACCGAAAGCATGTCCTCCTTATTCTCAAGGACCTTTGATCCAAGGTAAAACCTGGCGGTTTCGAGCGAATCAGAGAGTGCAGAGACCCGTGATTCAATCCGGTTCGTCGTGGCAATCTCGCTCTCCGTTATCCTGCTTAAGGTTCTGCTCTCGATCTTGTGCAACAGATCCCGTGTATCTCCCCTGCTCTGCTGAAATAAAGAGAGCAGTTGGGAATGAGATGAAGAGAACGAGGAACGTAACGTGTCGATGTGCTCCTGTATCTCAGAGGAGATGAGGAGCTCACTCTCATCAATCCGTGCTTTGGTGATATCCCCTAAATCCTGCAGTACAAGAAGCATGTCCTCTTTGGTGCGCAATACATCGTTTCCCACCTCGAGAAGAACGGAATGCAAAGACTCTGCCGCATCCTTCTGGTCTGCAATCCCTGCAATCACTGCCTGTGAGATCTCGTTCATTGCATCCATGTTCCTCTCGTTCCTGGCCTGGATATTCTGCAGGAGATCTGAGGCTGCGGTATTTTCCTGTCTCATCTCGGTAACGATATCAGTTCTCGAGGACTGCACAAGGGCATCTAATGCCTGCAACTGATCTCCCAGATCTGCAATAATGGTCTGTTCACTCTCTTCTATCGTGCTCTTTGTTTTATCTTCAACGATCTGAAGCAGATCAAGGGTATCTGCATTGTTTCTCCGAATCTCGGTGAGGATCTCGGTTATTGACGGGTTGATGGATGAGACGAACCGGTCCAGTGAGTTCCTGATAATCTCTGAGTCCCCCTGCTGTGCAACAAGATCAGAATGGATCTCAGAACGCATGGAAGAGACATATGACCTGATCTCCTCAGTATTCTGCTCAATCGCCGACTGGATGGCAGTAACGGTATCTTCAAGGGTCCGTGCAGAATTGATGCACTGCGAGATATCATCGACAAATTTTGTTTTGTTCTTCTCGATCTGGTACTGGGTCTTTATCCGTGCTTCATTAATTGAGAAGAGCGTTTCTTTGAGGTGATTTTGGATCTCTGATATCAGTTCTGATTTTATCGCATAGATCACCTCTTTATACTGATCCAAAAGGGATTCTTTCTGGTCCCGGAGGATCTCGGTGAGAAGGATCGGGATTTTGTTCTGTTCCTGTAAAATCCGCTCAATCTCAGGATGCTCTCCTTCAGGTATCCTGCTCAGTGCATTATCAGGGGATTCTCTCTCAAAAATTACTGATAATCCCTGTTCTATCTCAGGTGAGACCGTTATCTCATCATCAGATATCGAGCGGTATATCTTGTGCAACAGGGTGTATGCAGTCCGGGAAATATCCTTCTCTTTATGGAAAAGAGCAATAACAGCCAGTTTTTTCAGGAATAACTCAAAATCCTGCGTACTGCCGGAGTGATGCAGCATCTCATCAAGTCGTGTTGCCTCTTCCTTTCTCTTATGAGACTCTTCCGGCTCCAGTAACTCCTGGATTGCATTCGTTTCGTTTGCATGTATCCCCCGTGAGAGCTCAGATACCAGGTTCTCGAGGTCATGGCATGCATCCTTTTGTATCAGGCAGTGCAGACCAAGGAGGTAGAAGAAATCCTGAACCGATGAATCCTCTAAAGAGAAGAGCGTGTCTGAACGGTTAAGAACAGAGAGAAAGGTCTGCATGCACAATTCCTGATTTTCGGGGGTTTTTGCAATCCCGAGCCCGGAAAAAACCAGTTCCCAGAAGGTCTCGATATCAGGAGATTTTATCGCCTTTGTAATGAGGAAATATGCAATCGAGACAGGATACGTCTCGCAGAAAGAGAAGAGATCCTGATGGTTCGTTATGGTTCCGCAAACTGATCTGCAGAGGAGATCCCGGTCAGTATCACTGAATGGAAGTTCACCGATAAACTGGACGGTTCCCAGGTTAGAAGAGATGATATTCTCATAATCTGAGAGATCCTCATCATCGTGCAGCATGAATATGACTGCTTTACCTTTTAACTCTTATATAACTTTTTATCGTTGCGTCTCTGTTCTTTCCCATATCACACCATTGTGCCTCAACCAGGCCGGATATTCACCCTGCCCTGGTAAACCGGAAAACCCATCGCATGAATTGAGAAAAAGGGGTGATACCTTTCCTTCGGTTTACTCTACCAAAGCGCACCTCTTTCCCTATTCAACAATAAAACCGGTTCCTTTAAAAAAATTCAGATTACCCCTGATATAACAGCCGTTTTCTTTCACTGGGAAATAGTATCATTTCACCGGATAGGAAGAACTCAGGCGTTCATGATAATAAAAGAAGCATGGATTGAAAAAAACATGACTGATATACGAAATAAAATAGTACAGATTTCACCTTTCCTGACCGGATAAAAGAGTAAAACCTGTATATTCGACGTTCTAATCCCTGCGGATATGGTACGGGATCATTATGATACCCGTGATAAGGCCTCTGTTTTTTTGGCATACTTTCATATTTATCAGATGAATTACTCAGTAGTGGCAACCGTAGCAGTAAAGGATACAAAGAGAACACGGGGAGACGCATACGACGAGACCGTCTCCTGTTTGAGCAGGGAGCAGAAGGATCACCTTTTCGAACTGGCATGTGAGCATGGTACACCCATCTTTGTGATTGATCATGAAAAAATCAGGCAAAATTACCGTGAGTTTAAAAAATACATGCCCCGTGCCCAGATTTACTATGCTGTAAAAGCAAATTCAACTCCTGATGTTGTTCATACGCTCTTTATGGAGGGATGCAGTTTTGATGTCGCATCCATGCCTGAGTTCATGATCGTGTATGAAAATATCAGGGATATGGATGAGAAGAAGCGGCAGGAGTGGATATGGGATAAGATAATCTATGCAAACACCATAAAACCGATCGAGACGATCCAGGCACTAGACCAATATAACCCGCTGGTTACCTATGACAATATCGAGGAGTTACGAAAGATACAAAAATATGCTCCTCATGCCGGTCTTGTCTTACGGATACGGGTACCAAACACCGGTTCCATGGTTGAACTCTCCTCTAAGTTTGGTGCCGATCCGGGAGAAGCCGTTGATCTGATTGCAGAGGCATTTTCCATGGGGCTCAATGTTGAGGGACTGAGTTTTCATGTCGGCAGCCAGTGTACGAATTTTGATAATTATATCCAGGCACTGCACCTCTCGGCAAATATCATTGACGAGGCAGAGACACGGACCGGAAGACAGATAAAAGTTCTGGATATCGGAGGTGGTTTTCCGGTGAAGTACCACCCTGAGGTGAAATCTTTGCGAACGCTTGCACGAAAATTAAATGCCGAAATAAAACGGTTGTTTCCTCCTGATATGGAGATACTTGCAGAACCGGGACGGTTTCTCGTGGCTGACGCATGTGTTCTTGTTGCCAAGGTGATCGGGAAAGCCTGTCGGGACGGAAAACCCTGCTACTACATCAATGACGGAGTATACCATACCTACTCAGGCCAGGTCTTTGATCACAATACCTATCCGGTCCGTTCCTTTCAGGAAGGAGAAACATCCATCTCGGCTGTCTTTGGACCAACCTGTGATGCATTCGATACCATCACACTGAGTGCAGAACTACCTGACCTGCAGATCAATGATCTGGTCTATTCCGCAAATATCGGTGCATACTCCATCGCTTCTTCCACCTGCTTTAACGGGTTTCCACCGGCAAAAGTGGTAAATATCAACAAATAATCTGCCTGCCCGGATCATACCACCCCTGCTTTTTTTTACAGGGGATACATGATTTCCTGTTATCACCAGAATAAATAGAGGAAAAATGGTATTTTCATGTCAGCAGTGCGGGGAATGCTGCAGCCATCTCGGCCTTGTCTATGCAATCATAGATTCCGGTCCATCAGATACCTTCAGACTGATAAACAACTACACCAATGTAGTCTACGAAGTCAGGCTCGATATGGACAAGATTGAACTCTTTGCAGATCAGTCAATCTTTTCCACACGACCACAGGCGTGCCCTTTTTTCCGGATTAAGAAAGATACAGGTCTGGCTTATTGTACCATCCATCTGACCCGGCCTGAAATCTGCCGGGAATACTCCTGTTACCGCCTGCGAATAGAGAACCGGCGGGGGGAGAGAGTTGGAAGGATTATCAACTCACGAACCCTTCTCTCAGAAGATCCCTTCCTTGTTTCTCTATGGGAGAAACATATCTCGTCTCTAACCGAACCGGATGATAGTATCTGGGAGCACCAGATGATCCGGATGCTTACAACAGCAGGATTTCTGGTCATATAACCGAAAAAAATCAGGTGAAATCGTCGCTCTTTTCATTGATCATTGTTCTGAATCCGACATGGTTACGCCTGCATCCTGCTCCTGAGAGACATCGGTGTATATGTGGTAATGCTTTCGCAGAACCTGTAATACCGACTCTGATTCAATCCACCGCTGATCCAGCTGGGTAACCATCTCATTTATCTTCTTTGTCTGCAACTGGATTACCTCAAGTAGGGATTTTTCACCTAAAAGCTCAGTGTAAGAGACAATAACCGTTAACGGGTTTCGTATTCCGTCATTTAAGATGGCAAGCTGAGCAAGATTCTTCTGGATCTGCATGACAGCAACCTCACGTTCCTGCTCAAATCTCCTGATATCGGTGATATCACGACCCTGGGCGATCGTTGCAACCGGATGATTGGTTCCGTTTTTTGTGTACAGCGTGGCAGAGTTCCAGAGAACATTCCTGATTGAACCGTTCTTATGCCTGATATCGATCTCAACCGTCTCCCACCTGACCCCTTCCAGGGTTTTTCTGAGCATCTGCAGGGAACAATCTGCCTGGTCCGGTGGAAAGAGTAACTCTAACGACTTCCCCAGCACCTCTTCTGCACTCCTCCCGATAAGGAGTTCACAGGAATGATTTAACCGGGTGATCCTGAGATCCGGATCCCATATAATAATCGGGACGTTCGCGATAGAGATCAGATCCTCTAAATTCCTGTTAACTTCGCATAGTGAGGCTTCAGCCTTCTTTTTATCAGTAATATCAACCCCGATTGCAACAAATGCAGGAATTGTATCTTTTTTATTTGGGATTCGATTCGTATTCCAGGATATTATCCTTTCATCGCCATCCTTTGTCAGAACGGTAGTCTCAAAGTGCTGGAAATACTCCTTTGTATCAAGGATCTCCTGTATTGTTTTTGATATCGCTCTCCGGTACTCTCTCTCAGGGTAGAGCCGTTTCCAGATCCCGTTATCTCCCAGTACCTCAGAAGAGTCATACCCGCTTATCTCCTCTGCTGCCCTGTTCCAGAGAAATATCGTTCCTTTCTGGTCCAGAACGGTTAGCCAGACCCGTGCATTGTTAATGATACTCTCCTGGAATCCTGCCAGTTCATGAATAGTATCCTCTGATCGCCTGCTTATCCCGGTAAGGATAGTAACTACCCCGGCGACCCCGGTAAAGAAGATAACCCGGGTGAAAGCCTCAAGAAAGATTACCGGATCCGGGACATGGGTGGTGATTAATATGAAGTAGAAAACGGCAAGGAGAACTGAGAAGAGAAACCCACGCCAGATGTAAAAGATACAGGCAAGGATGATCGGTATGTAGAACAGATTCTGGAAGATGATGGTATACCCGGAATGAAGGATGATGATACTGACCGCAATGCAGATAATCGTCGAGAGAAGAAGTGCGAGAAGAGGGATATACCGGTTATGCAGGAGTGAAGAGTGAATCATCAGGTTAATTTTCCGTATCCTGTTTTTTCCTGTATTCAACCGGGGTTTTAAAAATCATACTGTCATGCATTTTTTACCGGTTGGAACAGGACCCTTGAACCGGTAACCTCATCCGGGATCCGGTTTTTCGCAGTAGCACACCAAAGACTACCTTTTTCCAGTACCGGGTAGCAGGTATAGGTGAGAAACCCTGTTATGGGTTACGTCATCCTGACTAATATTCATTACGTTTTGTATCTTAAACTATCCTATCGATCCCATGAACCGAGATAACCCGGAAAAACCGCTCTTCTCTCTTCGCAGATACCTGATGATCGTAATCATTGCAATTATCATCATTGTATCACTGACGTCACTCTCCCTTACCTACCTTGTAGGAGAGGAGGCTGCCATCCACCTGTATACCACGTTTACCGATTATTCAGCAGAAAATGCAGAGAAAGCAGTAATACTCGTGAGCAGGAGCCTGGATCTCATTGATGACAGGCTGGATCCGGCAATGGAAAAGATACTTCTTGCCACAAAAATGAGATATCTTGAGAATAACGATACCATCACCAATACGGAACTTTCCGGGATTATCGCAGACAATGACCCGGGAATTAACGGGACTGTCGTGTTAAAAGTCATTGATCCAGAAGGTATTATCGTTTACTCGACCGTTCCCGGGGATATCGGGATTGATTTCCGAAAATGGCCGGAAATTTACCGTGGCATGGAGGAGATACGTGCCGGTGACCGCTATGTCCCGGATCGGGTAACCGTCTCACTAAACGGAACCTCTGATACTGATTTTTCAGGAAAACTATCCAAGTACGGATACCTTCCTTCACCTGACAAGGACTATCTCTTTGCAGTAGGTATCATCTCTGATTATTTCGAGGAACGCGACATGGCACTCTCGTACCAGCAGGTTCTCGATGAATTCGGGAGACTTGACCCGGATATCCTTGCAATTCGTCTGTACCACCGCTATAAACCGGATCCCATCGCACAGACCGGGTCCCCGAAAACCGGACTCCCCATTTCCGAGAGGAAGGAGTATGTAGATCGTACCTTTGCAACTCACGAGGAGATCCGTATTGAGGAGGAGGATGGCGACTGCAGCCGGTTTGTATTCGTACCGATCATGCGGGAAGGAGAGGTCTTTGATAACAGCCTTGTCATGGAACATGTCGTCAGTAAGAACATGCTTTCTGCAATGCTCCACGAGATTATCATCATATGCCTCCAGATTCTTTTGGTTGCCGTTCTCGTCGGTGCAGTTCTGACGCTGCTGGTATCCCGCCGTATCACCCGATCTTTTAACCGGGTCATATCTGACATAACAACCATCGCTGACGGGGATCTTGATCATGCGATCAGCGGTGCACGTATTGCCGAGTTTGCCAGGCTTGAGACGAGCATCAACACGATGGTCAGAAAAATCCGGTACTACAGCACTGAACTTGAGCGCAAAGAAGCAGAACTCGCAATCGCTGCAAAGATCCAGAGAACATTCCTCCCAAAGGAATGCCCGGATATCGCCGGCCTTGAGATCATGATGCATACCCTGCCGGCACGCGAGGTCGGCGGTGACTTTTATGATCTCATCAGTCTTGACGATAACCGGTACGGTATTGTTATTGCCGACGTATCAGGAAAGGGTGTACCTGCTGCGTTATTCATGGCCTCATCCCGGACCCTTATCAGAGGCAATGCAGCCTGGTATCCTGATCCTGCGGCACTCATCTTCCGGGTTAATAACCTTATCGTTGAGAACACTGAGAACGAGATGTTTGTGACGGTCTTTTACGGAATCGCTGACCTCTCTGCCATGACACTGACCTACTGCAATGCAGGGCATAATCCTCCCGTTCTGCTCCATGAGGATACCGTTATCGGTTCTCTTCATGGAACCGGAATGGCAGCAGGAGTCATTGCTGATACCCCCTATACCAGTGAGACTATCTCCCTGACAACCGGTGATGTTCTTGTCTGCTATACCGATGGTATCACCGAGGCAATTGATACAGACAAAAACCAGTTCGGTGAGGAACGACTTATCCCGCTTATCAGAAAGGACAGCAGTCTTTGTGCAAAAGAGATCGTTGGTGATATCATCGATGCGGTTACAGTATTTTCGGGAAATGAACCGCAGTTTGATGACATCACGCTTGTCGTTGCCAGGTTTTAGACAGGATTCCCGTTACATCCTTTTATCCTGCCGGTCCCTGTTTCCCATACCGGTGCCGGGAATCTCCAGCCGTGGGGTTCGATCGCATTCCTTATTTCTTTTGAGTTAGAATACTACTCATATGAGAGCCTGGCCTTTCTGTCTCCTAATACTCTTTCTCTTTTCTATCGGAGGAGTTGTATCATCAGATACCACGAACAGTGCAGTTATTCCCGCCCTGCAGAACGCGACCGCCTCTTCCTCGATGAAACTGCCGGAACTTGTCACTTACGTGAATGAAGCTGCAGATTACGCCCGATCTGTCGGAAAAGAAGAAGCATTGCGGGAATTTAACGACATGAACGGGAAATACACACAAAACGACATCTACATCTTTGCCTACGACTTCCGAGGAACAACCCTTGCCCTGCCCTACGAGCCGGAACTTATCGGAAAGAACCGGATAACTGATACCGATATCTATGGAAACCAGATGATTGCAGAGTTTGTCGCGGTTGCACAGGCAGGCGGAGGGATTGTTACCTATTACTATCCCGACCCCGTTCTCGAGATGGCGATCCTGCAGAAAAATTCCTATATCACCCCTGTCGATGATACCTGGCTTATCGGAGCAGGTATTTACAGCCCGAGAACCCTTCCTGCACCAGCAGCAGAGATATCAGGAGAAAACCCGGATGCTTCCCGGTTGCAGGCTTTTGTCGAGTCAGCTGCTGCTTTTGCCCGTGAGCAGGGAAAGGAAGCTGCAATAGCAGCATTTTCTGATCCAAACGGGGACTTTTTACAGGACGGGATGTATATCGTTGCATATGATACCAACACAACCAATCTCGCCCACCCCTACCAACCCTGGATCCAGGGACTGTGCATGAGATGGTATCGCGATATCGATAATGTTCAGACAGTCGATACGGTTGTCCGGACCGCAGATAGAGGAGCCGGGTTTTCCCATAGTCTGTACCGGATCTTTATTGATAACAAAAGCCTGTATATCCCAAAAATTGATTATACCATACCCATGGACGGGGACTGGCTTATCGGGGCAGGGACGATTCATCCCGGATATGTACAGTATAAAACAGGAGACCTCACCGGTCTCGTGATCCGGGAGGGGACGGTGCAGGAACTTGTCTCCCGTGTTGATAGTGCTGTTAGTTACGCAAAAGAGCACGGAAAAGAGGAGACCCTTTCAGTTATTAGTGATCCGGACGGGATCTTTACAACAGAGAACGTCTGGCTCTTTGCAGGGGACAGAGATGCAACCCTCCTTGCAGATCCCTACATGACAGACAGTATCGGGAAGAGTATCCTTGATTTCTCTGACTCCTACCATACTAAGACGACCGAGCAGGCCCTCGATATCATTGCATCAGGAGGAGGATTTGTTCATGGAATGTTCCCTGATACGAGAACCGGTGACCCAAAAGAGATACCCAAACTTATGTACTTACAACCGGTCGATGAAGACTGGTGGATTGCCGGCGGTCTGTACGGTGTTTCAGTCCAGTGATCCATTCTAATAAACCGGTTTCATTTTTTTTTCCCCGGCTGCTTCCTCTGAAGCAGAGGATCCCTCTATGACTCCTCTCCTTAGGCTTTTTCCTGATGTTATTTCACATCTGGCTTTGGTTCGTGATTCATCGCCGTAGATAAAACAGATAGCAGAATCCGGTTAAATCTTCTTTCATTCAGTTACCAGGTCTCATTTTTTTTCCAAAGAGGCGGTCGTCATCTTTTACGGCAGTAAGAGCTGCTATTGCACTCTTCTCCTTGTCTTTTATCTCGAGCATGATATCACTGTCAAACGGCAGGATGTCCTGCGTAAACGCAAAAAAATCAGAAATATCAATTGTTTCTGCATGTTTTCCCGGACGGGCCCCCGGTTCCTGAGTGCTGTAATCAACCATCGGGATCCCGTCATGCAGTTCCCATGTTGCGGCAACTGCAGGGAATATCTCCTTTAATTCCTCACCACCGGAGTTCACCCGGTGATGCAGGTTGTCAAACAGTATCGGGATACCGGTCTTATCATGAATCTGCAGGCAGTCATTTGCCGTGTACCGCGAATCATCATTCTCAATAACCAGGCGGCGTAGGACCGGCTCATCAAGGGTTGCATACTGATCGATGAACCGTTCCATGCTGGCCCTCTTATCGTTATACACACCACCGACATGGAGTTGGATCTTTGCGGTCAGGTCAAGACCAAGCAGATCAAGGATTTCGGCATGATATTCGAGCTCTTTCTTACTTCGTTCAACGATGTCAGGATCTGTTGCATTGAGGAGAATAAACTGGTCAGGATGCATTGAGATACGCATCTGGTTGATACGGATAAAAGTTCCGAGAGCAGTAAAATTATCAGCAAACCGGCTCTGCCAGTCTGCTCTGCAGACGGGGTGGGATGCAAAGGGAATAAGATCTGAGGTTATCCGAAAGAAGAAGATCCTATGATCGAGATTATAGTGAAGAATCTCGGTAAGACACTGAAGATTTTCCTGCACGGTTTCATATAACCGTTTTTCACTGTAGGAGGCAAGCCTGAATGTCCTGCTGCTCCTGCACGACAGCGACCGGTTAATGCACGGATACCCGATCTTCATGTTCTGTTTCCTGATGCATGAGAATAATCCCTGGGAAATACTGTAAACCCGTGTTCTCTTTTATCCACTGATATCATCCCTATAGAGCATTGCTCATCTGATACTCCTGCGTGATAACGCTTCTCCTTCCAGGCGGTACGGGTACCAGCCAAGCCGTGTGGCACCACTCTTTTCATAAAACTGAATTGATGGCATATTCCAGGTTAGCACCATCCAGTCCATCCGCCCACAGCCACGGAGATCTGCCTCATTGCGACAAAAATCAAAGAGAGATGTTCCAAATCCCCGCCCGCGGTACTGCTCGAGCACGAAGATGTCTTCCAGGTATAACGTAGGCAGGGCAAGAAATGTCGAATAGGTGAGAAAAAACGTGACATACCCGATTGGTTCTTTTAAAAACCATCCGATATACGCCTCACATTTCGGATTGCTGCCGAGGATGTCGTTGTGGAGTCGTTTCCTGGCATCCATATCAGGGGGAGGGAGATCCTCATACCTGGCAAGCTGGCAGAGCAGGGTAATAAACGAAGAGAAGGTTTCGTTATCCACCCTTGTAATAGTACAGCCGGTCATACGTTCCTTAATAATAGGATCTGTTTGCGGTAATAAAAAGCGGTTGCCAAAAATACAATTCATTCCATGATATGACCAGACCGTTTTATAAATCACCCTCCATGTCACAATCACAGCCATCTGATTCAATTCCCATCTATTCCTGTACCCTGAATGAGACTGATAAAAGTATCCGGAAAAATTCGCTCCCTCGCCTTGTTCTCTCCTAAAAAATACCTGCAGAACAGGACGGTAAAAGACCTATGAATACAGGGGGTCTTTCCTGCAATCAAAATGATGTTGTAAGAACCTGACCGTTCATGACCCGTCTTTGCACCCGATATCCATGAAACTGACAGTATCCCTGAATTTTGGGAGAGAACCGGCAAAGAGCGATATCATCCGTCTCCGTGCCTCAACCATTGCAGGGATAGGGGTGAAGTGAATAAACGGCCGTGGTCTTTTAAGGCAACAGCCGGTTTTTTCAGCATCCCCTCATGTCGCTCCAGAAATCCACGGAGAAGAACGAGGAGAACAATCCCTCCTCTTCGCTGATTGCACCGGCAAAAGCCACTCCTTACCCGGATCAGAATGGTTCTCTGCTGCAAGCAGGGTCCTGATACAATAACAGAATGCAGAGTACAGATTCGGCCGCACCTTATCGATAGAGAGGTCAGGGGAGAGAGCATGAGAAAGGATTGTTTGGGCATGATCTGCCCAGGCAGTCTTTTCCTGTGTGGATCAGAAGAGCATGATTGGATCATCCAAAAAGAGGAGGATGTACAGGTGCACCGATTGCCATACTACACTTTCTTTTTTAATCTCATAATGGTTGAGCGGTTTTCTCATGACTCAGGGTTGTTCTGCAGAAGAGAAGATCTCTTCATTTTTCAACCGCCATTTTCCCGGAGGAACGAGAATCTCAAACCGGGCCCCCTGGTACTCCTGTCCGGTCTCGGTTATGGTAATCCCGGTTATTGCCAGCACTTCCCGTGAGAGGAAGAGCCCGAATCCGGTATTTGACCCAAATCCCTGGGTAAAGATCTTCTCTTTTATCTGGTCAGGAACACCCTTTCCATCATCTTCTACGACAATTATACAGAAGGTATCACGAATCTGATACGAGATGGTAATGGTGGTGATGGTACCGCCATGTCTGATGGCGTTATCAAGGAGGTTGTAGAATACCTTCTCTATCATCTTATCTGCAAAGATCTCGAGACTTTTGGTCTGATACCCGATATCTATCCCGAAAAACCGGTTCTCTGCAATGATATTCTCCAGTATTTCACCGATATGATGCCAGGCCGCCTCGCCTGAACCAAGTTCCTGGTAGTCTTTTGTGAATTCAATCTGATTCAGGATCGTTTCAGATATCTGGTTGAGCGTGTCAATTAATTCTTCACCTCCGGGATCATGGGAGAGCTTCTTTCGAAGAGTCTCGTGAAACAGCATTAAAGCATTTATCTGGTTCCTGATATCGTGCCTGGTAATCCCGGACAGCAGGTTTAACTTCTTATTTGCCAGAAGCAGTGCTTTTTCAATCTCGTTGCGCTGAACCAGTTCCTGTCGTAATTCTTCAGACTGCTCCTCGATCTGATCTGACTGCCCCTTAATTTGGTTGATATTCTCCCTGAGACGGTCAACCATTATCATGATACTCTTACCCAGACGTTCGAGATCGATCCCCTGGGTTGGCCGTATGGGATGGTCGTAGTCGCCGTCAGCTATTATCTCGATGTCCTCAATAATCTCGTCAACGGGTTTTGAGATGAACCGGTAAACACTGTATGCGATGATAAGAGCAATGATTATCGAGAAACAGATGAATGCAAGGGAAAGTATCAATTTAGAAAAGATCGTCTCATCAAGGACTGCAGTCGTGTAATCGATCTCTGCAACAAGACTGAGCTTGGATGATGAGACGGTTTTATCATCATTCAGATCGATGTAAAGATATGTGGTGATGATATGATTGGCACGGTCCTGTTCCTGCCGATCTTCCTTTGTCTTGAAAACTTCGGTTATCAGGGCTTGTTTTTCCGGGGTCAGAAGATAGTCAGGGTAATATTCAGATCCGACGAGTCCGGTTTTTGGATCGTCGCTAAATGTCACGGTCTCATCAAAAAACTTTATTGACTCAACTATCTTTCGTAATTCAGGAATATCCTGTGCTATTGCAAGATAGGAGAACTTCCGGTCCCGGGTGGTATCAAAGTCGGTCGATGAGAGACTTATCTCAAAAAGGTAGCGGTGATCGGGTGTCGGGAAGTATGCATATTTTTTAATAGCGCTATCAGTGAATCCCTTGACAACCCGGTCAGACGAGTAGGCATTATTCAGGCGAATCTGTGTTATCTCTTCGTATACCTCAGGCCAGACAGAAAAATCAAGGAGATAATCGGGTTCGTAGGTGGTGTACTCGATGATCCCTGTCTCATTGATGATATAGAGATCGATATCTCCTGATGCTCCCCTCTCAATCTGGCTCTTTAAAACAGACAGATTCATCAGGGAGGGATCCCCCCCTGACCGGGTATATGCATCAAGAAAGGTCTCAAAATGAGTCATGAGTTCCCGATCAAATGATGTATCATACAGGATGAGACCCTGATTAATCAGATTGGCAGAATGAACCAGGTTCTGCTCGGTCTCTTTCATCTCTTCCTGAAATGTTTCTCTCAGATACAGACTGTCATCGATAAACGAGATGGCAGAGAAAAGACTTATCAGTATGATGATTGCAAAAAATATCGCTGACAGTATCCGGTATGAAAAGGTGTTTTCCCTATCGGACTGGTTTTTTCCGGTCATCGATAAACAATTACCTGTTGATTCTAATCATTCATACACGCTATAGAAATATACAATTATCCTCTCCTCGGGGGTGCTTTCGTCAGGGATCAAAACGTGTTCTGTTCCTCCTTTTCGGTCATCTCATAGTGCCGGATAACGTCTGATATCGGAACATACGTGATCGGGATACAAAGGGGATCATCTTCTGCCGATGGTATTGATGTACGTGTTTGCTACTGCAGCTTTGCAGGTGATCCACGATTATCATAGATTCATGCTATTGCTGGTCCTGAATATGGGTTTTTAACCGATCTACATAATTTCAGGTTTTTCGCGTTCCGAGAATGATCCTGCATCACTCCGTTTTATTACGAGTACACAACAGACCGTTCTCCCTTTACTCCTCATCCAATCTGTTCCTGGTAAAACGCCATCCCCCCTCAGGCACCAGGATCTCGAATCGGGCCCCTGTCCCGGGTTTTCCCGTCTCTTTCATGGTGATATTCGTGATCCCGAGAATCTCACGGATAAGGAAAAGACCGGCACCTTTTCGCTCCTCGTATTTTCTCTCAAACAGGGTCTCTTTCTCATCTTCGGGTATTCCTTCTCCGTTATCTTCAAAGAAAATGATTATCGAATCGTCCCGGTTCTCGTAACGAATTGTTATCTCTGTTGCTCCTTTACTATGCTGTTTTACATTCTTTGCAAGATTGAAAAACACCTGTTCAAGCATCGGATCAGCATATATCTCCAGTTCCTTAACCATGATATGACGTTTCAGGTCTAATACATTGATATGGGAGATTCCAAACAGGAATACCTGTTCAACATTCTGCCAGCAGGCAGGTCTGATACCCAGATCCTGATATGTTTTGGCAAAATTCAATGTATCCTCTATCTTCCCGGCAATAGTACCCATTTCATCATGATACTGTCTCTGCTTCTCATCAGAGATGTAAGACTCTTCGAGTTGAATATAGCCGGATAATGTGAAGATTGCCGACCTGATATCAGTAAAAGCAATATGATTGAGAAGGGTCAGTTTTTTCCGTGCCTGTCGTAACGCATCCTGGCTTTTATGGAGTTCTTCATAATTCTGCTTCAGTTCCTGTGCATTCGCAGTCATCTCCTCATACGCGGCATGGAGTTCCTCGCTGGTTCTGGTAACCTCATCTTCTGCCTGCTTGCGTTTCGTGATATCTTCACACACGATAAGTACTATCGGATTGTTCTCTTCTCCTGAAATAACATGAGCGGTCTCTTTTACCCACAGCATACTTCCATCCCGCCTGACCTTTCGCAGTTCCCACTGAAAAATCTCTTCCGGTCGGGCAAGACAGGACTGGAGATGCGTACGTGCGAGCGGTTTGTCATCAGGATAAAACACATTCGTTACCGATTCTCCAACCAGTTCACTGACCGTATATCCGAGGTATTCTGCTCCGTACCGGTTGACTGAGAGAATCGTTCCCTCTTTATCCAGCGTAAAATACAGGGTAGGATTTTCATCATACAGGGAACGGTACCTTCGTTCGCTCTTTTCCAATGCTTCCTGTCGTGCCTGCAGGGCCAGGCTCATCTGCACAAAATCACCGGCAAGCCGGTCAAGCTCGGCAAACGTCTCAGGAATTTCTGCAAGATCACGGGCATGGGAAAAATCCCCGTCTGACAATGCACTGGTACCCCTGCTGAGCAGTACAAGGGGCCTGATAAGACGACTTTCCAGCTGCCCCTGAATATCCCTGACCAGTACAAGCCAGATGATACAGAATGTGGCAAATAACAGAATGAGTCCGAGGAGGAACGGGGCAATGACCGTTACGAGTGGGATCTGGTTCACCACGAGCCAGTCAGCCTTTTTTACGGCAGCAAAACTCCCAAGAACGGTTGTACCTGAATCTTTGTAAACAAGAGTGCTCCCGCTCCCATCCTGCTGTTTCATAAACCCGGGATCCGGGAAGAAGGTCTGCTCCCTGACAAGATCCGGTGAGGGATGGGCAAGGAGCATCCCTGACTGGTCAAGAATATATAAAACTCCGTTTTCCGGTGTTTCTGCAAGACGGGTAACCTCATTCTCCAGAGAAGTCAGGCTCAGTTCTCCCACAACCGCTCCGCCATCCCCCAGATGACGTATCAGGTAGACCGTCGGATCTCCGGTTCGCAGGGAGATAAACGGGCGTGATATCATAACCGGTTCGGTCCCCGTCTCTATCCGGAAATACGGCATGCGTGACATGTCAAGACCAGTGTAACGGGGATCAGGAGGCGTGATCATCACAATCCGCGAGTGGGGATCAAGGTAATAAAACGTATCGTAATACCGGTACGCAGCCCATGTGCTCTCCATAACCCGGGCAAGTTCTTCTTTTGAACCTGACTCTGCAACTCTTCCAAGATTGTCAAGCATCCGTCCCGCATGTTCAAGATACTGATCCACGATGCGTGACTGGGCCTGTGCTACCTGCAGTTGAGAAGCCTCGAGCATCCGGATCTCCCAGTACCCCACCGCACTAAGGGCGATGAGGGATATCAGAAGAAGGGGGATAAAAAGACGGAAACGAATAATACGAAGGATTACCGCATTAAGAGTACGGGGAGAGATATTGTCCTGCATCTCTTTCCTACGGTTCCGGCAGGATTGCCTTAAAGTCTGCATATGCTCCGTTCCTGATAGTACTGATATAGTAAGGACGGATAACATCCCCGTACCGGGTAAATGAGAAGGTATCGGTGAGCCCGGGGAAGTCCGTAACAGCAAGGAGTCCTTCTTTTAAATTTTCGGTCGTTTTGCCGGTAGAACGCAGTGCCTGTGCAAGAACACCGACCGATTCGTAACTCAGGACTGCACCAAAGGAAGGGGGACGACCAAACCGGTCTTCGTATCTCTCTTTAAAGTCAAGAAATGCCGGTGCTGTACTCTCCATGAAGAGTGCCTGTTCAATCTCCATTCCTTCAACGGCACTTCCGCCGCTTGCAAGCAGGGTTTCAGTCTGGGCCCATCCGGACGCATACATCGGGACATCCCATCCACAAAGCCGGACCCGCTGGGCGATAAGTGCGGTATCATAATCATTGGCAATGATAAAGAGACCCTGGGCGCCGGATTTTTTGAGATCAGATATCAGTGGTGCGAAATCCGGCTTTGTTTTCGAAGAGAACTCAATACAGGAGGTTATTGTACCACCCAGAGAGCTGAAGGTATCAGTTAATGCTTCACCATAAAGAACAGTATACGCTGCATTATCGGTGTCAGTAATGACAGCAAGCCGGGTCAGGTTCTGACGCTTACTTATGTGCCGGGCAAAGGCAGATGCCCGTTCTGATGATACCGGAACGAGCCGGAAGAAGAGATCATCCCTATCATTCAGATCCTGAGTCGAGGTTGTCGGACTTATCAGAATAATACCGGCAGGTTCTGTCACTTGTAATCCCTCGAGTGTCTGGCTGCTCGTCGGATGTCCGATAATGGCCACGACTCCTTCTGCTATGAGTAAAGCATCGGCATTGCGTGCTCCTTGTGGAGTCCCGAGATCATCATGGACAAGGAGAATGAGAGGACGGCCATTAATTCCTCCTGCAGCGTTAATGTCTTCGACTGCCAACAATGCCCCGTTTCGCTCCTGGATACCGAGTTCAGCCTGATATCCGGTTAATTGTCCTGAAAACCCAATATTTACCGGTTCTCTCCCCACTCCTCCTCCATAGAGGAACACAAGTGCAAAAATGATAACAACAATCAGGATTCCCAGAAGGATGGTAATATATGTCGCTCTTGGTTGTGTCATCGGCATCATCTCTTGGCAGGGTACTATGGGTATCAGAGGTACTAGATATTAACCGTTTCCCTTTTCTGAAGAATTCAGGATGTAACCATACTCGTGCAGATCTTCTCAATCAATCAGCAAAAAGATATTCAATCCGGTTATTCCCGGTTGACCCGGGAACAAATATTCCGGCTCTTTCTGTTACAATAGGGTTTGCCGGGTCGGCTTTAAAAATAATAGGGGATATCGCCGGTATGAGAGTAAAGGAATAAAAAATCCAGACTTCTAATTCTGCTTCCATATCTGTTAAACCATTAGATTAATGAGATTACACCCATCGAATACGGGTGAGACCAGGTGCCGTGATTCGCAACCCTGCCCGTTTACCCATAGACCGGCAGATACGCATCCGGTAAATGACTGAAATCAGGTACCAGAAAAATATTCAGGGAATCAGGATACTTCCCTCGTGAAGGTATCAATGAAGGCCATCGCATTATCACCACCCTCAAGAGAGATGATCCCGAGCGTGTTCTCATCGATAAGATGCCCGATATCAGACCCGGAATGATACTCAGAGAGATACACGGTCTTTAATTCAGGACCAAACACACCGGAAAATCCTTCCGGTTCATCTGTCGTACCGGTCATCCTGTTTCGCACGGTCAGGGTTCCATTAAAAACCCTGCCCTGCTGTTTGGTAACTGACATGAGAAGATCGTAACCCGGGTAATCAAGATAACCATGAACACGGTCATGACCGACTGATGTCCCGACCCAGTTCTCTGTCATGTCAGGAGCCGGGAGATTATCTGCAGTACAGACACAAATGCCTGCCAGAAGAAGCAGGGTACACATTGCAATGCAAGCTTTTGTTCTCATCCTTTCACAGGGAGGTGGGGGGTGGAAATAAACTATTTGAACTCACACGCATTACCCGTAGAGATGATCATCTCACTCAGGGAAGAGAAGGGTCGCCTTCCCGGATCATAACCGGCAGACCCGGATATTACTTTTGTCACTATTCCCGTAGCCAATGAAATGTGAGGAAAAAAAAGAACGGAGTGCAGAATGATCCGGTATGTACTCCCCATACCTCATCCCGACGGAATATCTTTTTCTGGTATCAGGTGGCATTGATACCAGTATTATGATACGGTTACCCGTTTTTCTCATATTACTCACCGGCATCGTATTCTTTTCCATTGCCACAGTGAGTGCTGAAAAAGCGGCAGTTATCATCTCTGATACTACTGCTGATGCAGGAATCGGCCTTAATACTGACTCAACACTCATCCTCGCCGGAGATCTACCGGATGGGATTGTAAATAGCACGGAAGAGGGAACAGCAGTCTCTGTTACGGCATACTCTCAAAAAGCGGTGCAATCCCTTCTTGCAGCAAGAAACGCTCTTATGACGGCAACCGGGGAAGCTTTTCTGTACCTTCTTACCGGCACCAGTACTGATAAACAACAATGCATCGATGAAATGAATTTCGTAAAGGATTATACCGCCGCGTTTGTGGAGGAGTATGATCTCTCTGCCGGTGAAACAGGAAAAGGAGAGGATAGATTTCATGAATTGCTCACAACATCAGATGCCATGATATCAGCCGCAGATACGATGTTTGCCTCATATGAAGCAGGTACAACCGAAAAAAAAGAGATAGCAGATTTCAGGGAGCAGGAAGAGAGTGTATCGGATACGATCGATGCATTATGTCATGATGCGAAAATCCCGGGGTTATACCAGGGAAATCCTGATGAATACAACCAGTGGCTCATCGGAATACTGCTGGATGCTGCGGGAAAGACGTATGCATACCCGGTAACCGGTGATATTAAAGAGAAAAAAGAGGCACTTGCGTTATTTACTGCGTTTGACAGCCGGTTAAAAGAGGCAGAGAAACAGTTTCCCGATGCTTCGTTTGAGGATCTTAAAGCAGGCAAAAGAAACCTTCTGATTGCTGCAAAAGCTATCTATGCATCGTACGAAGCAGACAGTTATGTGTATCAGGAAGAGTTATCAGATCTAAAGACCGTGTTGGAAGGAATTACCGATAGTCCTTGATACCAGACCCTGTTCATGCAGGGAAAGAATACAATCAGCGTCAATGCTGCGTGTGCCGATACCCCAATAATGTCCCCCTGAATCAGGTGAAAAACCCGGCATCCCTTTCCTGAATAATGAATACTACCCACAAACCGTTACCTCCAAATCTACGCCGGTCAGAATGCGACTTGTTATCCGGATTTGCCAATAAAAAAATTCCTGCCTTTTTTTTGGGATTATCCTGATGACACAATATTTATCGGGTATTACAGAGCACTATTCTGAGGGTTCAAAGATGAAACTAAAATTACTTTTTGTATTACTGGTATGTATGACCCTCTTTACGGCAGTCGTGACTGGCGATGAAGAGGCTGCGGTCATCGCAATAGAAGAGGATGCAGGGATAAGTGAAGAAGCAACCGGGAACGACGAGGTAATAACCGTTGTTCTGCTCACCGATGAGGGAGAGGCTGCATTATCTGCACTTGAACATGCGATCTTACTGGCTACCGAAGAGGCGTTTGATTATCTCCTCACCGGGAACACAGACGAGAAAAAGGTATTCTTTGATGAGATTGATTCTATCCCTGCCTTAATTACTGCCTTTGAAGAGAAAGCAGATCTTACACGGCCGGAGGCCGCAGAAGCCCGGGTCTTCTTTGATACGGTGATTGAAGGAACCGCCGGGATGAAGACCGCCGCTGATACGATGTTTGCATCGTATGACGAAGAAAACAAGACTGCAGTTCCTGAGGATGTTTTTGCCTTTGAGGAACAGGTAGACAATACAACATCACATATCGCATTTTTGTGGGATGTCCAGTCAGCTTCAAGGACTGAACCGATAACCCTTGATTCCTACCGCTTGTGGCTCATGTCAGTATTGCTGGAAGCAAGCGAGGAGACCTATGCGTACCCGGTTCTGGGCGATGCTACTGAGAAGGATGATGCAATTGCCATGTTTTTGACCTTTGATACGGTGGTACAAGAGGCACAGGAAGTGTATCCTGACGCATCCTTTGATGATCTTATTACCATTAAGGAGAACTTACAGGCAGCTGCAGAGACACTCTTTGCCACCTACGAAATAGAGGGCACAGTAAACCAGGATGAGTTTATTGCGTTTGAAACAGCACTTGAAGCATTTAATGATGATTTCATCAAAGTGATCATGAGTGATGAGGAAGAGACTGGTACTGAAGAGATCGTTGCCGCAACCGTCATTGTTGCAGAGACAACCGGATAACTGATACACAAAGCAGGGTATGAAACCTGCCTTTCCCGGGTTTTTCCGGGAACCCTTTTTTTAATTGTTTTTAAAAACGGTATCTGACCTGTCTACAGAATACGGTTCCTTCCGGCATGAGCAGATCGGAGTGCATTTCCGTGAAGGTATCATCGATCCATCAGGTATTTTTGGGTATAGGAATAATCTCTCCTCATGAAAAGCGGGCTTCTCCTTTATGCGTGCATCTGTGGCAGCATCGCTCTTTTCATTCTCGTCTCATTTGGAGGTCTTGTTTTTTTTGAAGATATCAGGAATCCTGATAAAAGACCGGCTGTTCTCCTTGTATATGGAACCGGTGGCATTATGCCCCAATTACTTGATACCGGACAGATCGATGGTTTTATTATCTGGGAACCAATTGTATCGGAGACCGTTTTAGGTAAAATCGGAAAGAAGATCGCTACAGAATCGGATCTGCCACCCCCGGGCCAATGGAATAATACCGCATGTTGCGTTCTTGTTATGCGAAACGGATTTATCGCACAGTATCCTGATATCGCTGCCATGATCTCTGCCCTGACCATCGCAGGCATGGAAAGGATAAAAGAGGATCCGGAACATGCAGAGAAAATAACGGCAGACTGGGTATTTGGAGAGAAACCAATCATGTCTGCAAACCTCTATCTCTCACCTGATGAAGTAGAGAATGAATCCTTTCCGAATCTCGTCTTTACCCCTGATGCAGACATTCCTGATATATCACGGCTGGAGACCGGGTTTAAAAAAACCGGTGAGGGATACGAACCGGGAGGAGTTAGGGGTAACGTTTCGGTCTACCGGAGAGCTCGGGAACTTTTAAACGGATCAGTCCCGCATTTCCCACAAGATCCGCCACCTGTCAGGATCGGCTACCTGCCCTCGAGTGACCATTATGCACCCCTGTATGTAGCGGTCCGGGACCGGGACATAATCTCTGAAAGATACGGATTCTGGCTGCTTCCACCCGATGGAGAGAACAGTCGACCGTCTCAATGTAAACTTGTGTATCAGGGAGATACCGCTGCGATTATTCAGTTTGTTCCGGGACAGGTCGGTGGAGGAGTAATGACCGGTATCGGGCAGGAAGCCATTGATATCGGGTATCTCGGCAGTATCCCTGCAGGTTTACAGATATCACTTGGAAATGATGCATCTATCCTGCACTCAGTCAATACCGGGGGGACCGGGATCGTGGTCGGGAACGAAGCTCCCTGTGATGACTGGGATAGTTTTATCTCATGGATTATGACACGGTATGAGAACCATGATCCGGTTATCCTTGCAACGGCACAGAGCTCAATTCAGGAAGAGATGATTCGGGAAGCGATGGAATATGAAGGCATCCATATCGGATTATACGGAATTGACATGGATTCGGGGTAAGCAATGGTCATACATCACAAGATACTCAAAGGAATGGTAATCCCTCTCGGGATACTGGTAATATGGCAGATAATAGCGATGCATGTAAACAATTCCTTTATCCTCCCGGGATGGAATGAGATTCTTCCGTTTCTTCTTACTCCTCTCGCACCCCTGTTTGGCGGCCCTTCTCTCCTTGAGAACAGCCTTGTCAGCCTGGAAAGGGTCCTTGCCGGGTTTTTACTGGCGATTCTCATTGCTATCCCGCTCGGCCTCCTCTGTGGCTGGTCAGACGAGGTGTATACCTACATAAATCCCTTTGTACAGATGATCCGGCCGGTCCCGCCGATCGCCTGGATGCCCCTTGCGATCGCATGGTTCTCTATTGGTTTCGGGTCGATCCTCTTTATCATCTTTATCGGTTCATTCTTTCCGGTTCTTATCAGTACCCTTGACGGGGTCAGGGCTATCCGGGTATTATGGCTCGATGTTGCACAGACTCTCGGTGCTACGCCTCTTGAAAAATTTACAACCGTCATTGCTCCGGCTGCCTTTCCGTTTATCTGGACCGGTCTTCGGGTAGCGTTCGGGATCGCATGGATGTGTGTTGTTGCAGCCGAGATGCTTCCGGGGACGAGTTCGGGTTTAGGATACCTTATCATGTATGCCTATAATCTTGGCCAGATACAGGTCATTGTAGCGGGTATGGTCGTTATCGGTATCATTGGTATCCTGTTTGATTATCTCTTCCGGGCAGGCCAGAGCAGGCTTTTTACCTGGCAGGGGAAAGAATGACCGGCATACTCCCATCAGATATACTCCGGTTAACCGCACTGTCAAAATCCTTTTTGGATGGTTTCCATGTATGCCAGGCACTCGCAGACGTTTCATTCTCTGTACAGAAGAACGAGATAGTCTGCCTGATGGGCCCTTCCGGTTGCGGGAAGTCGACCGTCTTACGGATAATCGCAGGGCTGGAGGCAGCTGATTCCGGAACGGTGCAGAGCGGAGACTGCCTTAATGCTTCCTGCGTTCATGCTGCAATGATCTTTCAGGAACACGGACTCTTTCCCTGGCTTACGGTCTATGATAACATCGCCTACGGACTCAGATTACGGGTACGATCCGGAAAAGAAGGAGAGATAAAGGAGACTGTTACCGGTCTTCTTGCCCTGATGCACCTTGAAGCATTTACGGGATCCCTCCCGCACCAACTCTCGGGGGGAATGAAACAGCGGGTTGCGATTGCACGGGCTCTTGCGATACAGCCTCTGATCCTCCTGATGGATGAACCATTCAGTGGTCTTGACCTCTTTACACGACAGGAACTCGAGGATGAGATCCTGCGGATCCGGAACAATTACCATACAACGTTTCTGTTTGTCACCCATAACCCGGAAGAGGCGGTATATCTCGCCGACCGGATCATCGTTTTATCAGAGAGACCGGCAGTTGCAAGAGAGATAATCCCGGTCCCGTTCCCCCATCCCCGCGATACCAGGGACCCCGGTTTTATCGGAATTGTCAGGCAGATAACCGGACGTATACGGCTAAAAGAGGAAGATGTACATCAGGATTAAAATAAGAACAGATATCCCGGGAAAGAAGAGAAAAAATCACGGCATCGGGGATGGAGGATGGATGCCCAAAACTCCTATTTCCTTATTCTTCTTCTTTACCTGTATTTTCTCAAGAAGGGCAATTGCCTGCTCCTCAACATGTATCCCTCCAACCGATGCGGTATTTGAGAGAATGAAAACTCCTGCCATAAGGTCGGGGTTAAAGGCGATGGCTGCCTGATGAGCGTTTGTCTCGCCTGCTTTCTTGATTAATGTTGTGCCGTCGCGGTTGTGCAGGATATCCCAGAATAATCCCTGTTCAAGGAGGGGAGGACCGGTCGTGGCAATAGCGATGGGCACCTGTGACCGTGCAATTGCATCATTGAGCGGCGTGTCCAGGAGTCCTATTACAGCAGCACAAAAAACAGCCATATCATCGGCATTCGAGTGTATACCTCCTCCAGCGGTCCAGAACTCGTTAAACAGGATGAGGTTTGCCTCGCTTGCCGGGTACGAATAGGCCCGGTAACCGATGGCTCTCTGGTCAAGATCTGCCGGGGTCCAGGTCGCCCCGGTTCCGGAGAGCCCGAGAGGATCTGCAATGCGTAATTTGAAAAGTTCCGGATACGACATCTCCTCTGCCCTCGCAACGGTGTCACCTGCGATGGCAGCCCCGAGGTTTGAGTACAGGTACTGGTACCCGGGCGGTGCAAGCAGCTCCTGGCCGGAAAGCCACTGATAGACCTCCTCTGCACTCATCGTCTGGTACTGCAGCATCGACTCTTCCACCTGATCTTCATAAGAAGAGGCAGGGTTGACCAGGCAAAAGCTGTCGGGAACAGTTGGGAGACCTGACCGGTGGGTCGCAAGATCTTTTCCGGTGATTGGTAACCCTTCATATGCAGGGAGGCGGTATTTTTCTGAAAGCCAGGTATCTGATGGCGCTGATATGTTATATACTCCCCGTATCTCTGCATCCGCCATGAGAATACCAGTCATTGGCTTTGATACCGACCCGAGATCAAAGAGGGTGGTGTTGTCAGGGGGATGATTTGTCAGTGCATCGGCAACTCCGTACGGGTACCAGGCATAGCCGTCCCTGTCCACCACCACAACGATAAGCCCTTTACTCAGGTTGTACATGATGAGGGGGGAGATGAATGCATCAATCTCCTCCTTCGTCAGGCTGTTCTGGTGATCTGCTGCCAGGACCCTCCATTCATCCGGGGTGGGAAGGGCTGCTGCCGGGATGATACAGAGGAGAAAAACGAAGATGGGAAGGATTGAATATCTCATGATACGCTCACATCAAGATATAGGGGAGATATATACCTATAGTATCATATAGGTATCCCGGCTTGATATGACAGAAACGAGATCCCGAAACAGGAAAAAGAAGTCGACCTCTGTATTACATCTCCTGCCGTTCGACACAGAACAGATCTCTCTTACAATAGGGGTTTTTTCGCGGTATCGGAAACGATCACCAGATAACAACTCCGATAACAGGATTGCCACTCCAAATCCATTATATACGATCCGGATGAAAGAGAGGAGAGAGATTCCTTTCATACGATATCCTGCCATGAAGGATACCAGCTCTCCGGGGTAGTATCCGGTCATAACGCATTATTATCCTTAATCTATGACATTTAATCTGTTTATCCTCGTGTATATCCTTGGAACCGGTATAGCAGCTCTGCTTGCAGTCCATTCCTGGAAACGAAGATCTGAAACAACTCATTTCTGGTTCTCTTTATTATGCATTGCAATCGGCATCTGGTGCTTTACATCCATAGGAGAGGCGCTTTCGACAAGCATCAGCGGTAAATATACCTGGGGTGTTCTATCGTACACCGGGAGCCAGACATCACCGGTCTTATTCTTTTTATTTGTGGTCGCATTCACCCGGTTCAGTCATTACTTCACCCGTAATACACGGATTATCCTCTTTATTCTTCCCATCATCTCCATCATCCTTGCAGCAACCAATCAGTATCATCACCTGCTCTGGCCTGATGTCTATCTCATCCAGGGTCCGTTCTCCAGTCTTTCCGCATATTATGTTCATGGTCCCTGGTACTGGGTAGAGATCCTCTACAGTTACTTCTTTCTTGCAGCAGGAATGCTTCTTTTATTTATTACGTCCCTGCATCAGCCACCGATCTACAGCCTTCAGACACGTTTTATCCTTGCAGCATCGATATTTCCCGTCGCTGGCAATGCATTCTATGCCCTGTTCCCTACATTTCTTTCAGGGATTGATATCACCCCTGCTCTCTTTACCATCACCTGTATCCTCATTTACTATGCAATAACAAAACTCGGACTCTTTGACCTGATACCTATCATGTGCGACGAGATCGTCCAGAGCATGGGGGAGGGGATCCTGGTTCTGGATCAAAAAAAGAGGATAATCCGGATTAATCCGGCGGCACTGCGAATATTCTCGTTATCTGATACGGTTATCGGAACTTCAGTCTCGTCAGTTATCCCGGAATTTCCCGATAACGGGGTACCAGCAATGGATATCGGTACTCATCAGGAGATATTGCTGCAAAACAGCACTATCCTCTCGATAAACTCATACCCGGTCCTTGGGAGGGATAAACGAATCTTAGGAACGCTCCATATTCTCTCTGATGTCACCGGACAGGTAACGTTAGAGAACGATCTCAGGACCCATTCAGAGAACCTGGAAGCCGTATCCCGACAGTTATTAATAGCAAACGAGAAACTGCACCTGTTATCCGGCATTACCCGGCATGATATCCTCAACGAACTGACTGTGTTAAAAGGGTACCTTGATATCATGAACTGGGAGAGAGAAAAGATACTCCACCCGGAATACCTGGAAAAAGCCATGCATGCTGCCGATACCATCGGAGATCTGATCCGGTTCACAAAGACCTATGATACGATAGGAACCGGTTCGATCTCCTGGCTGAATCTCCATGCACTGGTTGATGCAGGAATCATGCGTTCCTTTCGGGGGGAGGTCACCATTGATGTTACCATTGATAATACCATCCCTGACACCTGTTTTATCTCTACTGAATCTCTTCTTGAGACGGTCTTTGGAAACCTCGTAGACAATGCACTGCGACACGGGGGCAGGGTAACGAGGATAACATTCTCACTTCTTGAGGGGGATGAAACATACCGGGTTATCTGCGAGGATAACGGGGCAGGGATTGACAACGATGAGAAAAGGAAGATATTCAGACCGGGTTACGGAAAAAATACGGGATACGGTCTCTTTTTAACGAAGGAGATACTTGCAGTATCAGAGATTCTCATTTCCGAAGAAGGAGTCTATGGGGAGGGAGCTGCATTTGTTCTTCATATCCCGAAAAAACTGGTAAAATTTATGGAATCTACCGGCACGGAGATAAAAGCCTGACCGTTTTAGAGTGGTGCAGAGTCAGAGAAAGGAGAGCGAGGCTGGTAGAACAGATCCTTACATAAAAAGAGAGATAAGGATTATTACAAAACCAGGGTCTTGTAATAATCCGGGCCCTTTGCTAACTCATCTGCCTTTACCCGTGCTGTCTGGGCTTCGCCTGTTCTCCCAGGAGCAGTCAGAATGAGATCCTTGTAGTAATACAAAAAACCGAATGTCGGGAATTGTGCAATCATCTCTGATATTCGTTTCTTTATCATGGATCAGTAATTTGAGATTTCCAGTCAGGGATCGGTGTATGCTGTGCTCACTCACATAGGATCTCAATAATCTTCTCACTAATATCAATTTTCCCTCACTAATAGGAAATCCCTTTTTCATCTGTAACCAGGTATCAGAGAGAACAGGCAGGAGATCACCGGATAACTCCCATATAAAATGTATATACTGCAAGTATTACCAGCAGTCCCAGAAACATCCACTCAAGGATTCTGATATCAACCCGGTCTGTCGCATATGGTGAGAACTGGGCTCCGATGATGACTGCAGGAACGGTTATCGCGATGACATTCCACGGGATTACGATGAATTCAGATGAGAAGGAAAGGAAAGCATACATTATTGATGCGATAATGGCAGATACTGCGATGATTACGTGATTCGATCCGATACCGATCTTTATCGGGATCCCGGATAGGATCATGCCGATCATCCCGAGGTATCCGATCCCAAACCCGGTGATACCCTGGAAAAATGCTCCAACACTATGAGCAAGGAGACGGATTTTAAATCCGCACCGGCAGTAGGAATAGACTTTCCCATACCGGTCAACAAGAACTGCAGGACTGGGAGCTGCTGTGTGAATATGAAGGAGGATAGTCATATTATCTGACTTCTCCTCACCGATGGTCTTTACGATTCGTTTTGAATAATAGAGAGAAAATACCGCAATAAAGAGCGACAGGCAGATAATAAAGAACAAGAATTTATTCGGGATAAAAAAGGCAAGCCGTGAAGAGATGAGAACTGCAGGGATCACCACAACCAGGGAGAGAAGAACAATTTTTGCATCAATAAGCCGGTAACGGAAAAAACCAAGGGTTGCACTGCTGATCCCAAAAGACTGGGTAAAAAGACCAATAATAACACTCTCTGTTGGTCCGAATCCGGTACCCCATAAGGGCAGGACAACCGAGAAGAGAGGAACAAATAACACGGCCCCGCTTACCCCGAGCATATTTGCGACCAGTGCAATGGCAAAAGCAACAGGAAACAACCAGATATATGAGACCCAGTATTCTGCAGTATGGGGGACGGTGAGAAAAAGAGTTCCAAGAAAGATCGGAATCACGAAAAGAACGATAATATGTTCATACTCAAGAATCCTACATAATGTCGGGTGGTTTATGACCCCTGGCTCTTCCTTAATAATCAATCCCTTCTGCCTATCCTTTATTGTAACCATATCTCTTTTTATGTGACTTAATAATTCTCCATATTCAGAATAATCCCCCTGTTTTAATTGCCTAAAGAGGGGATGCTCTGTTGTGCAGAAAGGAACAGGGAGGCATCTCATTAATTCCCTGATATTTCAAATCAGTATCCAAAGAGAGTCCTTATGGTTTTGCTCACCTCTGTCCCGGGGAAACAACGATGATGGAGGGAAGGGGATTTGAGATTAAAAATAATCCGGATTTCAGTGGAAATATCACCAAAGATGCGGGCAGCAGGATTTTTCTCGGACTGGTTCAGATATCCCGGGCAGAACATGCGAAAGGAATGACAAATGGCACTGATTCAATCTTTCCTAAGAACCGTTCCCAGCCAGAAGGTCGTGCAATCAGTATGAAACAGAGAAATTTTCCGGGCCTCACCATCAATGATGCCGGGTTGAGGGTTTATATCCACAGAAAGAATCGGTTACAAAAAGAGAGCAGATGCATCTCAATCGATCCGGTCTGCCGGGTTTTTTTGAATTGAGAAGATTTTTAGCGGCGGGAGGGATCGAGTCTGAATACAATAGATTCATCTATCCCTTCCTTTAGAGGAACAAAAAACCAGGAGTTCTCTTCTTCTATGACAAGAGCCAGAGGATTACACGAGACAATTATCCCGGATTTTCCAGTCCATGCAATACGTCTTATCAGTGAATAGATGTTTCTGTTCCCCAGCCGTACAGGGGATGAGAAGTACACTTCTTCAGGCACGGTCTGCTCCGGTCATTCCGGGGGGCACAAACGATACTTTTTCTGCCAGGATAAGGGATAATACATCTGCTCCAGCGGGAACCAGGATATCGAGGGGTCGTCTGATACAAAATTGGAGATCACACTCACCGGTGCATTCTGCCCTCTCAAAGACCGGGCAGAACCAGAAAGAGCACCGTTCGGGAACGAGAGGGATTACTGCCCGGTAGATACCATACAGGAGTCCGGTAAGCATGGGATCGCCGGACCCGAACCGGATCCTGCCGGTTATTTTCTCGATTGTTCCATGACTGATAATTCTCGATATCCAGCCGGGAATCCGGGATATCCACTGGATAGCACCGGGGGTTTTCAACTGGCTAAAGAACGAGTCATCATCCCGGGAACCAAAACCGGATCCGGTTATATGAGGGCGGATTAAAACTGAATTGAGAAGCAGTATCTCTGCCTGCACTTCTCCCGGGATCAGGTTCACCCTGATGCCGGTTATCCCACAGGTAACGGTTGCAGATCCGTGTGGATGAGTATCAGTAGTACTGAAGGAAAGTCTGAGCCGCAGGGGAATGCAATAGAGAAGCACTGCTCCGATAGTAAGAGAGAGAGTGAGAAGAGCAGGAATAATCCATTCCATACCGGCAGTTCCCGCGAGAGTATCTCTTCAGGCACCGGCTGGTTCGAACGATTCGCCGGTACCTGTATCTTCTGTCTTCCTGTTCATGATATCCTTTATCATGGGAACAACCGATTCACCAAGAGACCGGATGACCTGTGCAACGGCATGCTCTCCCCGCAGGGAGAAGATTGAGATTCCGTCTGCCCCTGGCACGTTTTTATGAATCACCAGAAGAGCGATCGGTTCAATGCCTCCTCCTCCTCCCGCACCACTTCCGTCTCCGTCCTTTCCGGTACCGCTTCCTGCTCCAAACCCGAGACCGTACCTGCTGACGGTAATAAGGGTGCGGTCGCCAAGATCAATGGGATCACCCAGCACATTGTTGCCGTTTAAGAGTTCTTTTAACTCTCCTGCAGCCTCTTTTAAGATATCTTCTGTGGTCATACCAGAAAGATGATTGGTAATCTTTCTATTAATATACATGGGTTGGCCGGGATCATTGGTAATATCCTGATTTTTACTTTTCATATGCACGATTCGAAATGTTCTCGAATAAATTGAGGAATACCGAACTATTTTCCCTGTTATCATTATTATTGGTATATTCACGTACGGTATCTCTCATAAAAAAAATGGTCAGATAATGGACGCCTTGCTATTGATTATAAGGAAGGGGAGGGAAAACCTAATGAATATGCCAATGGTAATCAATATTACTATTCAGAGTGAATGGCCGGGATAGTATCAACCCTGATTTCTGAGGACTTTCACCAGATACCATATAAGAAGATCAGGTCAGACAGATTCTGCCCGTTGAGCAGCCGCAGTTTTAGGATCTGAATGATACTATTCTCCTGCAAAATGAGAAAGAGAAAAATCTGTGATGCCATGAGAGAAAGGTGAAAAATGAGAAGCAATTTACTATTCAGATCCTGTTAAATCAGAATTTCATAAAAGAGGGACGGTTGGATTCACGAGTGGCCGGCTCAGATCCATAATTGTGTTTGATGAATAAATAATTAACAAAAAATACCCAGAACCTGGTGATAATAATGCAGACGATAATCAAAAGAGAAATGATCCTGTGGTCCCGGGAGCGTGCGGGATTATCCCGTGAAGAGATCGCTCAGAAACTACAGGTGGACTTGGATAGGTTTATTGCATGGGAAGAGGGAAGATCTGCTATCCCGTTCTCTATTGCAAAGAAGATCTCAAAAATATCCCTGATTCCTCTGGGCTTATTATTTGCTGATGCTGTACCGGAGGAGGGTCTTCCAATCGCCGATTTCAGGACACCTGGTTCTTATACACTGGAGAAACCCAGTCCAGAATTAATCGAGACGATTCATGATGCAAAACGGAAACAGGAGTGGTATCGCGAGTATCTGATCTCGGAGGATTATGAACCACTCCCGTTTATCGGCATTTATCGGCCAGATAATGATCCAAAAAGGGCTGCAGGCACGATCATTCATCTCCTCTCTTTGGACTCTCCAGAATATCCCCGATGCCGGGACTGGCAGGAATCTCTACGGTATCTGATTAATCATGCCGAGGATGCAGGCATTACCGTTCTTATTACCAGTATTTTTAGAAATAATACACATAGACCCCTTATATCTGAAGAATTCCGGGGATTTGTCCTCTCTGACCCCATTGCTCCCCTGGTTATGATTAACGGTTCTGATGCAAAACCTGCTCAGGTGTTTACCCTGATCCATGAGATCGCCCACCTGCTTATCGATGTCAGCGGTGTTCTTGATAGTCCGCTCCTCACTCCAACGACAGTTCCTCAAGAACAATGGTGCAACCAGGTGGCTGCTGAAGTTCTTGCTCCTGCAGGTCAGGTGATATCCCTTTGGAACCAGGATGCAGATAATAATACAAATCTTGATACTCTTCGCAAAAAGCTGAAGGTCAGCCGTCTGGTTGCTATCATCAGGGCGTACCATCTTGGACTCATCACAGATACTGAAAAAGACCGGTATTATGCAGATGAGATAGGGCGTATCATAGCGACAAAGAAGAAGGATCAGGAGAGATCAGGAGGGGGTCCGGATCCTCATTTGATCCGGCGATATAAGACCGGGAGAAACCTTGCTCTTGCGGTATTGTCAGAGGTTGCATCAGGTCAGATGCTCTACCGGGACGCTTTCTCTATTCTCGGTGTAAAGAATGCCTCTGGTCTGAAAGAGTTTGCCGAGCGTCTGGGGTATCATCGTGAATTATCTCCTTGACTCGAATGTGTTTATCCAGGCGAAGAACGGGTATTATTCCTTTGATATTGCACCAGGATTCTGGAGATGGCTTGAGATACTGGCCGAAGAGCAGGCCGTCCTGACAGTAAAAGCAGTAAGGGAAGAGATCATTGATGGGAATGATGCATTGCGTGACTGGATGGCTGACTTTCCCAAAGAATTTTTTGCTGAACCCGATATTCCGGTTCAAGAGAATTTGAGAAAGATAGTGACGTTTATTATGCAGGAACCACGATTTGCAGAACACCACCGCTATTCATTCCTTGAAAAAGCCGACCCCTGGCTTATTGCCACCGCGATGACCGGAGATTTTACCATTGTTACCCATGAAGAAAAAACCGGGCCTGGATCAACAAAAGTAAAAATTCCAAATATCTGTGAAGTATTTCAAGTTCCGTTCCTTTCTGTTTTTGATTTAATGAAAGCGAAAAAAGTTAGGTTACATCTCTAAAAAACATATCCAAGAGAATATCCATGAATAAAAAATTTGACAAACTTCCCATGAAATCGCCTGATCTGACTGCTGACCATATTAAACAGATAGGAACCCTTTTTCCGCAGGTAATTGTTGAGATCCCGGGTGAAGATGGTGCCATCAGAAAAGGAATTGACTTCGATCTTCTCAGGCAGGAACTTACGGGTGAAGTTGTTGAAGGGAGAGAAGAGCGGTACGAGTTCACCTGGGTTGGGAAGAGGCGATCCATGGTAGAGGCGAACCGGCCAGTGCATAAAACGCTCAGGCCACGGATATCAGAGAGCAAAGACTGGGAGAATACCAAGAATGTCTTCATAGAAGGGGATAATCTTGATGCGTTAAAACTTCTGCAGGAGAGTTATCTGAATTCGGTGAAGATGATCTACATTGATCCTCCCTATAATACCGGGAATGATTTCATTTACAATGATACGTTTGTGATGGATAGTAATGAGTATGATGAAGAGACCGGGGTGATAGATGAAGCCGGAAACAGGATGTTTAAGAATGGGAAGGACCGGGGGAGGTATCATTCGGACTGGTGTTCGATGTTATATCCTCGGTTGAAATTAGCGAAGAATCTGCTCCGGGATGAAGGGGTTATTTTTGTCTCGATAGATGATAATGAAGTCCATAATCTGCGGAAGATGATGGATGAGATATTTGGGGAAGAGAACTTTGTTGCTAATATTATTTGGAAAAAACGTAGCACCCCTCCGAATGATCAAATAATTGGGACGCAACACGATTATATTATTGTATACTGTAAAAATACTCAGTTATTATCTCTTAATTTAAGAAAAAGAAGCGTTGAGCAAGAATCAAGATATAAAAATCCAGATAATCATCCTAAAGGCCCTTGGACCCCCGGTGATTTGATGGCAAATATAAAGGGTGGTAGATATGTATCATCTCTTTATTATCCTATTACAAATCCAAGAACCGGACAAGAACATTACCCCTCTTCTAATGGTAATTGGAGATATAATAATGAAAAAGTTGATTTCTTAATACAAAATAATGAGATATATTTTGGAGAAGATGATCAAGGTCGCCCAAAATTAAAACGTTTTTTATGTGATGTTAAAAAGGGTATAACTTGGACAACTCTTTGGGATTTTGTTCCATTCAATACGAAAGGCTCACAAGAAATGATAGATATATTTGGTAACTTAGCTACCTTTGAGAATCCTAAACCAAAAGATTTAATTAAAGAATTGCTAAAACTTGGATTAAGCCGAGAAGAGATTGTCCTAGATTTTTTTGCAGGCTCATCTACCACTGCTCATGCCACACTAGATTTGAATTATGAGGATTCTGCGTTTCATAAATTTATTATGATTCAATTACCCGAACACTGCCCAGAAAATACTGAAGCATTTAAAGCAGGATTTAAAACGATTGCTGAAATTGGAAAAGAACGAATCCGGCGGGCCGGTGAACAAATAAAAACCCAGATCGAACAAGAGAACGCTCAGTCAACTCTCACCGGTAATCCAAAATCCGTCCCTGATATC
The DNA here is from genome assembly GCA_016926505.1 of Methanospirillaceae archaeon. GTDB lineage: Archaea > Halobacteriota > Methanomicrobia > Methanomicrobiales > Methanospirillaceae > JAFGOM01. The sequence continues at coordinate 2,874 of JAFGOM010000023.1, read as the reverse complement.
GGATTTCGTGTCTTCAAAATCGATGACACGAACATGAAAGACGTCTATTACTCTGCCACTGAATACAAACAAGAGACGATCGAAGGTCTCATTGATAATGTTAAGGAGGATCGAACGGATCTTGATCTCCTCTACCAGGTACTCCTCTCCTGGGGTCTGAAACTCGATCTCACCCATACCACCGAAACAATAGACAAATTCACCATACACCACATAGATCCGGAAAACAACTCCCTCATCGCCTGTTTTGATTCAAACATCCCTGAGGAGGTCATGCGAAAGATTGCCCTGATGAAACCGCTCCGAGCCGTATTCAGGGACGGTTCATTTAAAGACAGCCCGGGAAAACTCAATATCGATGGAATCTTCAAAACTCTCTCTCCGAATACTACAGTCCGGGTCATCTGAGCGGAGATCGATATGTTCACTTGTTATTCTGAATCCCTTCCGTTGGGAATATATCCGGAGAGGATATGATGGGAAGCGATACAGGGAAACTCATCAGGAACAGCACTGCTGATTTTCTGATCTTCACCCTGGAATCTGGTGAGGGGAGTATCGAGGTCAGATACGAAGATGAGACGATCTGGCTGAGTCAGAAGATGATGGCTCTGCTCTTCGATGTTGCGCAACCAACTATCAGTGAACATCTGATCAGCATCTATGAAAGTGGTGAACTCTCCCGAGAAGCAACTTATCGGAAATTCCGATTAGTTCAACGGGAAGGAAACAGGGACGTTTCACGCAATATCGACTATTATAATCTGGATGCAGTTATTTCAGTAGGATACCGGGTCAATTCCATCCGGGCAACCCAGTTCAGGCAGTGGGCCACCCGGATCCTCAGGCAGTTTGCCATCAAGGGGTATGTCCTTGATAAAAAACGGATGGAAAATGGTACTTTTCTGGGGGAAGATTACTTTGAGCATCTTCTTGCTGAAATCCGGGAGATCCGACTGAGTGAGAGACGCTTTAACCAGAAGATTACTGACATCTATGCAACCAGCATTGATTATGATAAAAATGCTCCGACAACCCGTATCTTTTTTGCAACAGTGCAGAATAAACTCCATTATGCAATTCACGGACATACTGCCGCAGAGTTGATCGTTGCCCGTGCAGACAGCAAAAGGGATAATATGGGGCTCTCTACCTGGGAGAATGCCCCTGATGGAAAGATTGTCAGGACTGATGTCAGTGTTGCAAAGAATTATCTATCCTCTGAAGAATTGGGATCCCTTGGCAGAATTGTCAATGCCTGGCTTGACCTTGCTGAAGAGCGGGCCCGTCGGAGAATTCCGATGACGATGGAAGACTGGGCATCTCGTCTTGATCAGTTCCTTTCTTTTGATGATCGGGAAATCCTAATAAGGGCAGGAGATATCAGCACTGATCAGGCGAAGAAATATGCTGAAGATGAATTCGAAAAGTTTCGTCTCATTCAGGATAAGGTATATGAGAGTGATTTTGACCGCCTGTTAAAAGAGTCGGAGAATAAAAAGCCAAAAGATGGGGATGACGAACCAAGAGGGCGTAGTTCATGAAGTTACAGTTTAAACACCAGCAGTTCCAGGTTGATGCCGCATGGGCAGTCTGTGACGTCTTTGCCGGACAACCGAACCAGTCTCCTGATTATCGCAGGGATATCGGAGTCGCGAATCCTTCAGACTACCAATATACCTTTGGTACAGAGGGTGTGGAACGATCTCCTGAACTGGATGAAATCGGATACAAAAATAATCCGATTGGCATTTCTGAATCCACCGTTCTTGACAATATTCAACGGGTCCAGCGAACCTTCAATATAAAACCCTCCGAAAAACTAGAGGGGAAATATAACCTCACTATCGAGATGGAGACCGGAGTCGGGAAGACCTACACCTATACCAAGACGATGTATGAGCTCAACGCCCGGTACGGATTTACCAAGTTCATCATCGTGGTACCTTCGGTTGCCATCCGTGAAGGAGTATACAAATCACTCCAGCTGACTGATAATCATTTTGCCGAAGAGTATGGGAAGAAAATCCGGTATTTCATCTACAACTCACGGGAACTGCACCGGATAGACCAGTATGCCCAGGATAGTGGGATCAATGTAATGGTCATCAATTCCCAGGCATTCAATGCCCGGGGAAAGGATGCACGACGGATAGATATGCAGCTTGACTCATTCCGAAGTCGGAGGCCGATCGATGTCATTGCAGCCGTACACCCAATCATTATCATTGACGAACCCCAATCAGTCGAGGGTCCAGCCACACGTGAACGCCTTCAGAAGTTCAAACCACTCTTTACACTTAGGTATTCAGCGACTCACAAACAGGATCAGATCTACAATCAGGTGTACCGGCTTGATGCCCTTGATGCCTATAATCAACAACTGGTAAAGAAGATTGCAGTAAAAGGGATCTCTGTCTCCGGTTCCACTGGAACTGAAGGATATCTTTACCTCAATCGGCTAATTGTTTCCCCCAAAACACCCCCTAAAGCAACCCTGGAAATAGAGATGAAAGGGCAGAGTGGGATATTTAGAAAGATGCTTACGGTTTCTGAAGGATTTAACTTGTTTGAAAAGTCAGGGGAACTGGAACAGTACAAAGGACATATCGTTGCAGAGATCAACGGTCTAACGAATTCAGTGAGATTTACAAACGGAAATACAATATCGACTGGTGAAGTGCAGGGCATTGTCAATGAAGAGCAAATTCGACGTATCCAGATCAGGGAGACAATAACCGCTCATCTGGAGCGGGAACAGGCCCTCTTCTATCAGGGGATTAAGGTACTGACCCTCTTTTTTATTGATGAAGTTGCAAAGTACCGTATCTATAATGATACCGGAGAAGCACAAAACGGAGAATATGCAGATAT